>JANXSQ010000131.1 GCA_025356595.1 Janthinobacterium sp.
TCATTTAAGACATTGGATGATATTTCCTACGGGAAACTCACTCCCACTCGATGGTCGCCGGCGGCTTGCCCGAAATGTCGTACACGACGCGGTTGATGCCGCGCACTTCATTGATGATGCGGTTCGAGACCTTGCCCAGCAGGCTGTGCGGCAGATGCGCCCAGTGCGCCGTCATGAAGTCCTGCGTCTGCACGGCGCGCAGCGCCACCACGTATTCGTAGGTGCGGCCGTCGCCCATCACGCCCACCGATTTCACCGGTAGGAAGACGGCGAAGGCCTGGCTGGTGCCGTCGTACCAGTTCTGCGGCGCCTGCTCCGGGTCGAGGCCTTCGCCGCCGACGAATTCGAACGGCGCGTTGCGCAATTCCTCGATGAAGATGGCGTCGGCGCGGCGCAGCAGGTCGGCGAAGTCCTTCTTGACTTCGCCGAGGATGCGCACGCCCAGGCCCGGACCCGGGAAGGGATGGCGGTACACCATCTCATGCGGCAGGCCGAGCGCGACGCCCAGCTTGCGCACTTCGTCCTTGAACAGTTCGCGCAGCGGCTCGAGCAGTTTCAGGTTCAGCGTCTCCGGCAGGCCGCCGACGTTGTGGTGGCTCTTGATGGTCTGGCCCTTCTTGCCCTTGCCGGCCGACTCGATGACGTCCGGATAGATGGTGCCTTGCGCCAGCCATTTCGCGCTCGGCAGTTTCGCCGCTTCGACCTGGAACACTTCGACGAATTCGCGCCCGATGATCTTGCGCTTCGCTTCCGGATCGCTGACGCCGGCCAGATGGCCCATGAACTGCTCTTCGGCGTCGACGCGGATGACCTTCACGCCGAGGTTCTTGGCGAACATGTCCATGACCATCTTGCCCTCGTCCAGGCGCAGCAGGCCGTGGTCGACGAACACGCAGGTCAGCTGGTCGCCGATGGCGCGGTGGATCAGCGCCGCCGCCACGGACGAATCGACGCCGCCGGACAGGCCGAGGATGACTTCGTCGCTGCCGACCTGGGCGCGGATCTTCTCGACCGCCTCGGTGATGTAGTCGGGCATGTTCCAGTCCGATTTGCAGCCGCAGATTTCATGCACGAAACGGCCCAGCATGGCCTTGCCCTGCACCGTGTGCGTCACTTCCGGGTGGAATTGCACGCCGTAGAAACGGCGCTCCTCGTCGGCCATGGCGGCGATCGGGCAGCTCGGCGTGTTGCCCATCAGCTTGAAGCCGGGCGGCATTTCCAGCACCTTGTCGCCGTGGCTCATCCAGACCTTGAGCATGCCGTGGCCTTCGTCGGTGACGAAGTCGGCGATGCCCTTGAGCAGCGCGGTGTGGCTGCGGGCGCGCACTTCGGCGTAGCCGAACTCGCGCAGCAGGCCGTTTTCCACCTTGCCGCCCAGTTGCGCGGCCATCGTCTGCATGCCGTAGCAGATGCCCAGCACCGGCACGCCCAGCTCGAACACCGCCTGCGGCGCGCGCGGCGCGTCGCCTTCCAGGGTGGAGCTGTGGCTGCCCGACAGGATCACGCCGGCGGCGCCGTAGTTGCGCACGAACTCGTCGCTGACGTCGTGCGGGAACACTTCCGAGAACACGCCGGAATCGCGCACGCGGCGGGCGATCAGCTGTGTGACTTGGGAACCGAAATCGAGAATGAGGATTTTAGAATGCATGGAGTGGGCACTTTTCAATAGGTACATCGGGGAGCGGGCGCTGGGCCCGCTTACAGCGGTGGCGCCCCGTCGCGAACGGGGCGCTGGCGCGGCGTGGCCGCGCCAGCCTGTCAAGCGCGCGAATCAGTCGCCGGAGCGGTAGTTCGGCGCTTCTTTGGTGATTTGCACGTCATGCACGTGCGATTCGCGCATGCCGGCCGAGGTGATCTCGACGAATTCCGCTTTTTCGCGCAGTTCGTCGATGGTCGAGCAACCGCAGTAACCCATCGACTGGCGCACGCCGCCGACCAGTTGGTAGATGATCGCCAGCACGCTGCCCTTGTAGGCGACGCGCCCTTCGATGCCCTCGGGAACGAACTTGTCGGCCTTGATGCTGGCGTCCTGGAAATACCGGTCGGCCGAGCCGTCCGCCATCGCGCCCAGGCTGCCCATGCCGCGGTAGGACTTGTAGCTGCGGCCCTGGTACAGGATCACTTCGCCGGGCGCCTCTTCGGTGCCGGCGAACATGCTGCCCATCATCACGGTCGAGGCGCCGGCGGCCAGCGCCTTCGAAATGTCGCCCGAGAAGCGGATGCCGCCGTCGGCGATGCACGGCACGCCGGTGCCGGCCAGCGCTTCGGCGACGTTCGAGATGGCGGTGATCTGCGGCACGCCGACACCGGCGACGATGCGCGTGGTGCAGATCGAGCCGGGACCGATGCCGACCTTGACGGCGTCCGCGCCGTATTCGACCAGGGCCTTGGCGGCGGCGGCGGTGGCGATGTTGCCGCCGATGACGTCGACGTGGGGGAATTTGGTCTTGATCCAGCGCACCCGGTCGAGGATGCCCTGCGAATGGCCGTGGGCCGTGTCGACGACCAGCACGTCGACGCCGGCGGCGACCAGCAATTCGATCCGTTCCTCATCCTTGGCGCTGACGCCGACGGCGGCGCCGACCAGCAGCTTGCCCTGTTGGTCTTTCGAGGCGAAGGGATGCGAGGTGGCTTTCTGGATATCCTTGACGGTGATCAGGCCGCGCAGCTCGAAGGCGTCGTTGACGACCAGCACGCGCTCGAGGCGGTGCTTGTTCATCAGGCGCTTCGCCTCGGCCGGATCGGCGCCTTCCTTGACGAACACCAGCTTTTCGCGCGGCGTCATCTTGGCGCGCGCCTCGGCGTCCAGTTCCTGCTCGAAACGCAGATCGCGGTTGGTGATGATGCCGACCACTTCCTTGCCCTGCACCACGGGGAAACCGCTGATGCCGTACTGCTCCGTCAGCGCGATCACGTCGCGGATCTTCATTTCCGGCGGAATCGTGATCGGGTCGCGCAACACGCCCGCTTCAAAACGCTTCACCCGCGCCACTTCGCGCGCCTGGTCTTTCGGCGCCAGATTCTTGTGAATGATGCCGATGCCGCCTTCCTGCGCCATCGCGATGGCCAGACGGGCTTCGGTCACCGTATCCATGGCTGCGGACAGCAAGGGAATGTTCAGGGTGATGTTACGGGTCAGGCGAGTTTTGAGGGACGTATCGGCGGGCAGAACGTTGGAGTACGCTGGGACGAGCAGCACGTCATCGAATGTGAGTGCTTTTTGAAGTAGACGCATAGCATTTCCTATTGGCGCAAAAGTGAATTATACAGAAATAGTTGGCGCTTGTCCTCAACCTTCGCAATCCCCGCCGCACATAGGAGCGTGACTGCCTAACGCCTCCTTGCTTGGCCGGCGAAAGTCCGGAAAAGCCTGAGTTTTTCGCCCAAATTCCGCCCGAATTCCGGCGCCGCGAACGCACCGAAAAATGGCCGCGCAAACGCCGCACAGCATCGCAAAGAACCGACTATCATGCCAGCATGTGCGGACGCCTCGACCAGAACCAGAACGCAGCCAATCTCGCCCGGGCGATGGGCTGGCTGGACGCAACCGACGCCAGCGAGGCCGAGCCCGGCCACAACGTGCCGCCGGGCACCTATCGGCCCGTGCTGCACATCGCCGCCGGCCAGCGCCGCATCGACGACGTGTTCTGGGGCTACCGGCCGGCCTGGGCCGCCGCGGCCACCCCGGCGCCGGGCAAGAAGCGCATCCCCATCGCGATCAACGCCAGGGTAGAGAAGCTGGGCGGCGCCTACTGGAAGCCCTTGCTGCGCGCCGGCAGGGGCATCGTCTGCGCCTCCGGCTGGTACGAATGGACGGGCGAAAAAGGCGCCAAGCAAGCCTGGCGCATACACCGCAAGGACCGCGAGCCCTTGTTCCTCCTGGCGCTGGCCAACTTCGGCCCCTTCAAGGAGCACCGGGAAGAGGCCGGCTTCGTGCTGGTGACGGCCGACGCCCTCGGCGGCATGGTCGACCTGCACGACCGGCGGCCGGTGGCCGTCGGCGCGGCGGACGCGCGGCGCTGGCTCGACCCGGCGCTGACGCCGGACGAGGCCGCGCACCTGGCGCGCACGGCCGCGCTGGCCGCCGAGCTCTTCGAATGGCAGCCGGTCGGCAGCGAACTGAACCGGCCCGACGACACCAAAAATCCGCACGGCGCGGACCGGGATTAGCGCCGCGCTCGCACATCGCGCCGCACCGCTCGCCAGCGCCCGACGCATCACATTGAAACACTGCGCCGGGAAAGCATCGATAAAAACCCGCGTTTGCGCCGGCGCGATTGACTTGCGCGCCGAAACATGGCGAAATCGCTGCATTGACTCAAGGAAAGAAACGCATGAAAAGCCGACAAACGATACGCTGGCCGCGCCTGCTGCTGGGCGGCGCGCTACTGCTCGGCGCCGCATTGGCGCAGGCGCAATACGTGTGGCTCGACGAAAAGGGCTTGCGCCAGTACTCCGACCGGCCGCCGGCGCCGTCGGTGCCGGCCAAGCGCATCCTGAAGATGCCCGGCGGCCTGCCGCCGGGCGGCGACGCAGCGCCCGAGGCCGCGCCGGCCGCCGCCGCGCCGACCACGGCCGAGCGCAACGCCGACTACAACAAGCGCCGCGCGGCGGCGGCCGAAAAGGAACAGAAAGCCGGCGACGCGGCGCGCCGCCAGGCCAACGCCGAGGGCCATTGCGACAGCCTGCGCAAAAGCAAGCTGCAACTCGAATCGGGGCGCCGCATCGGCGTCACCGACAAGAGCGGCGAAGCGGGCTACATGGACGACGGCGAGCGCGCCAGACAACTCGGCGACGTGCGCCGCGCGCTGGCCGAATGCCCCTGAGCGCCCGCCGCCGCGAAAAAACCGGGGACAGACGGGGACGCCGAGTCCACGTTTTCCGAGAAATATTGCAAAAACTTCAGTTCGATTCCCGCATCACAGCGCCGCGGGCGCGGCCACTGGTGCTTGCGGCATTAAAACCGGCAAGGCTCAATCACGCTTGGCGACGCGGCGCCGGCGCGCCTTGCGCGGATCGGCCAGCAGCGCGCGGTACACTTCGACGCGGTCGTGCTCGCGCAGCACGGTGGCGAGGGTCTGTTTCTTCGCGTAGATGCCGACCCGGGCGCTGGCCAGGTCGATTTCCGGCACTTCCAGCAACAGGCCGCTTTGCGCGATGGCCTGCTCCAGCGTCGTCCCCAAGGGCACGCGCAGCTCGCGCAGGAACTCCAGCTCCGGCGTGGCGTAGCACACCTGCACCGTGATCATCTCAGCCATACACGGTCTCCGCGCGCTTGCAAAAGGAATCGACCATGCTGTTGGCGATCATGCCGAAGACCGGGCCGATGATCTGCTCCAATATGCGGTTGGAGAATTCATAGTGCAGGTCGAGCTCGATCTTGCAGGCGTCCTCGCGCAGGGCCTTGAAGGTCCAGACCCCGTCCAGGGCCTTGAAGGGACCGTCCACCAGGCGCATCTTGATGCTGTGCGGGGCCGCGTTCTCGTTCGAGGTCGTGAAGCTTTGCCGCACTCCGTGGTAATGTATCGCCAAACTGGCGACAATGGTGTTGTCGCCCCGCTCGCGCACCTCGACGCCGCCACACCAAGGCAGGAATTTGGGATAATCCTCGACCGCAGCCACCAGCGCGAACATCTGTTCGGCGCTGTAGCCCAGAAAAACTGATTTATGTACTACTGCCATTGAAGAACCGTTTGCTATGATGTTGTATATCTCAATTGAATTGTTCGCGCTTGCGCGAGACAGTAGTTTAACCGACCCGCGCACATTTACCATCTCATGACCATAGCAGACAATAAAAAAGCCTTCCACGATTACTTCATCGAGGACCGCTACGAAGCGGGCATCGTGCTCGAAGGCTGGGAGGTCAAGGCGATCCGCGACGCCCGCGTGCAGATCAAGGAAGCCTACGTCGTCGTCCGCGGCGACGAGCTGTTCCTGTTCGGCGCCCACATCAGCGCGCTGCCGACGGCGTCCACGCACATCCATCCGGAGGCGGTGCGCACGCGCAAGCTGCTGCTGCACAAAGCGGAAATGGAAAAACTGATCGGCAAGGTCGTGCGTTCCGGCTTTACGCTGGTGCCGCTCAATCTGCATTACAAGGGCGGCCGCATCAAATGCGAAATCGGCCTGGCCAAGGGCAAGAAGCAACACGATAAACGGGCGGCGGAGAAGGATCGCGATGGCGCCCGCGAAGTCCAGTCGGCCATGAAGACGCACCGCCGTTAAGCGCAAGGCGCTCTTTCGCCAGCAAGCCCGGCCACGCGCCGGGCTTTTTTTCGCCGTCCATTCCGCACGCCGCCGAAAAAATAATTCCCCGCGAATAATGCCGGCGCCAAGGGTAAAATAATCGGCAGGCCGATGCGTAATTGCCTGTTGGAAACGCATGTGCTACAGTCCCGAGTCGCCATGCAACAGCGTTTCAATCAGCCCGTCGCCACTCCGGCGCGGCGCGCGGGTGGCGCCCCCTTTACATTACCGGATGAGGCAATAATGGTCAAAAAAACCGCAATGACGCTATTCGGCGCCACGCTGATTGCCGGCTGCGCCCTGCCCTATTCTCCCGTTCCGCTCGCCACCAATCCGGCCACCAGCAAACAAGCCAAGCTGCAGGCGGTCGCGCACTGGGAAGCCATGTCCCGGCATATCGGCAATGAACTGGCGCCGACATTAAAGAACAGCCCGGACCTGCCCCTCTTCGTCGACACCCTGCAGGCAACCCCGTTTAATCAAGCCGTGGCCGGACAATTGATCACCACGCTGGTGAACAAAGGCCATGTCGTTTCCAAAACGCCGACGGCGGCATTAAAGATCGAAATCGACACCCAGGTCGTGGCGTTCTCCGCCAACCGCCCGCAATATAAATTCGCCGGCGAACGCAGCGCCATCGTCAGCGGCGCCTGGGTCATTACCGCCGTACACCACACCGTTCCCGGCGTCGCCACCGCCGCCATCGTCGGCGAGGACGCCTATTCCTGGTTCCATTCGGAATTCGCCCCCGGCGATACGCCCAAAACCGAAATCGTCGTGACCGTCTCCGTGTCCGACGAACGCCGTTACTATGCCCGCTACACCTCGGTGTATTACGTCACCGACAGCGACCGCCTTTTGTATGAGGTGGCGCCGCCCAAAGACAGCACGCCGGCCAACAACCAGCAGGTCACCAAATTGTTCACGGTCAAAGGCGGCTAAGATGAATATGAAACGCATCGCATCCCTTTCCCTGCTGGCCCTGCCTTTGCTGCTGGCCGGCTGCGCCCTCGACCAAAAGGCCGCCGAAACCAATTACTCCTCGGTTTCCTCGAATGCCTTCGTCGCCTCCAATTACAAGGCGGCCGACGCCATACTGCTGCAATTGAACGGCAAGCTGGCGGCCGACAAACCCTTGATCATGGCCACCATCGTCAACATCGATGCGCTGGAACAAACCTCGACGCTGGGCCGCCTGGTGTCGGAACAGATTTCCACCCGACTGGCCCAGGGCGGCTTGAAGATGCTGGAAATGAAGTTGAGGAACAACGTCTACCTGAAGCGCAATCAGGGCGAATTGATGCTGACCCGCGAGATCAGCGAAGTCGCGCACACCCACAACGCCCAGGCGATTGTCGTCGGCTCCTACGCGGAAAGCAGCGATACGGTCTTTGTGAATATCAAGGTGATACAGCCGAACACCAATTTCGTCTTGGCGGGGCAGGATTTCGTACTGGCGAAGGAGGCCATCGTACGCTCCATGCTGCAGCGTAACTGAGCATGCGATACGGAATCGGGCATGGCTTGCCTGATTCTCCATCCCTTAGGCAACAAGCCGACAGGGCATAATACTTACTACCAAGAAAATAGTTACCAACTACTTAGTTCAACAACTTTCCGCTGCGCCGATAACAGCGCCGGATGCTTGCCAATAATACCCGCGCAAGCATCCGAATGGCCGACGCTTATACTTTCAGCAGATCGCGCGATTTGCCGGAGTCAGTCCATTCTTTCACCCATTTCGGTTGGCGGCCACGACCGGTCCATTGCTGCGACGCGTCGTTAGGGTTGCGATAACGCACGGCCACGCTGCCGGTCTTGGCGCGGATACCCGTACCAACCAGATCCTTGACCGAAACACCAACGCTTTGCGCGATAGCCAGGATTTGTTCGCGCGCTTTCGACAGATCGTCTTGCTCGCGTTTTTTCATTTGTTTCTTGATGTCGTCTTGCAGATTACGCAGATCGGCGAGGGATAAAGTGGACAAATCCATGGTGTCTCCTGAGAGTTAGTTGAACGTTGACAGTGAAGAAAAATAAAATCTATCCAATTGTAACGCGAATCACGTCTTTTTGATATTCTTTACAATTATTTTCACCGCCGGCCTGCGATTTTTCAGAAAAAAGCATGCTCGGCGGTCCCGCACAGGCATTCAGCTTCATCACTTCATCGGCATTCCCACCTTATTCCAGCGAAATGATAAGAGCGGTCTTGGCGAGTCATGCACCGGATTATGATGCAGTTCTTGTTATCTTGCACATTTTAATATCGATAAATACCAAGATACCCGCGCGTGTCCTGTTTTGTCGGTATTGCGATACAAGCGAGATAAGCGCGCCGCGCATACGCTCCCATAGGCAATGCGCGCACCGCCGGCGCAACGATACTAAGCGCCGCGCCACTCCGAATACATGTCTAGACAATTATTGTTTTCGCGCAATTCAATGGCGGCGCTTTTTCCGCGCCACAAGAAACACGTCGATTCCGATATGGGAGGGATGGGTTTCGCGGCGCCGTGCATAGGCCGGAAACGGAGGGTGGACGGCGTCGCTCATGGACGCCGCCCACCGCGCGCCTTAAGGCCGTGCCACGGCAAGCCCAAGGCGCGCGGGCGGGGAGATAATCGGCCGCGGGCGGCGATTCACGCTCCCCGCCGGCGTCATTTCTGTGTCTTCACCACTTGCATGGCGGTGGCGATCAAACCGCTCATATCGCCCAGATTCGCCGGCACGATAATCGAGTTATTCGTCTTCGCCAATTGGGCGAAGGCGCCGACATATTGCTCGGCCACCTTCAGGTTCACCGCGTCGGCGCCGCCCGGCTCGCGGATCGCCGCCGCCACTTGGCGCAGGGCTTCCGCGTTCGCCTGCGCCAGCGCGACGATCGCCGTCGCCTGGCCTTGGGCGCGGTTGATCGAAGCCTGCTGCTCGCCCTCGGAACGGGCGATCGACGCTTCCCGTTCGCCGCTGGCGATATTGATCTGCTCCTGGCGCCGCCCTTCCGAGGCGGCGATCAGGGCGCGCTTCTCGCGCTCGGCCGTGATCTGCGCCTGCATCGCGTGCAGGATCTCCTTCGGCGGGGTCAAGTCCTTGATTTCATAGCGCAAGACCTTCACGCCCCAGTTCGCGGCCGACTCGTCGATGGCGTTGACGATGGCGGTGTTGATGTGGTCGCGCTCCTCGAAGGTCTTGTCCAGCTCCATCTTGCCGATCACCGAACGCAGCGTCGTCTGCGCCAGTTGCGTGATCGCCGCGATGTAGTTCGAGGAACCGTAGGAGGCGCGCATGGCGTCGGTGATCTGGAAGTACAAAATGCCGTCCACCTGCAGCTGCGTGTTGTCGCGCGTGATGCAGACCTGCGGCGGCACGTCGAGCGGGATTTCCTTCAGCGAATGCTTGTAGGCGATGCGGTCGACGAAGGGGATGACGATGTTCAGGCCGGGGCCCAGCGTCGCATGGTACTTGCCGAGGCGTTCGACGACCCAGGCATGCTGCTGCGGCACGACGTTGATGGTCTTGAACACAAAGACCAGCGCGAAGACGAATAATACGAAGGTGACGTTGCCGATACCAATTTCCATTGCTGACTCTCCTGGTGAAATGACTTGTTTGCGCGCCGCCCTGCCGGCCGGCGCCGCGCGGCGCGCGTCCGATTTACTCGGATGTGACGATCAGGCGGCTGCCGCGCACCTCTTGTATGGTGTAACTGCCGGCCTCGGGATCGGCGCCGGGCGCCAGTTGCACATCCCATTGCGCGCCGCGGTACATGACGCGGGCGGCGCCGTCGACCCAGTGCGCCACGCTCAGGCGCTGGCCGACGTCCATGTTGACGTTGGCGTCGCGGCCCACCTCGCTGTGCGCCGTCTTGCCGTATTTGCTACGCCTGAGCAGCAGCGTGGCCAGCACGCCGACGCCGGCCGCCACCAGCGTCTGCGTCGACGCCCCCAGGCCCGCCAGCGCGACCAGGCCGGCGGCGGCCAGGCCGATGGCGATCATCAGCAAATAGAAGGTTCCGGTGAACAACTCCAAAATGACGACCACCCCGGCCATTAACAACCAGCCCATCCAATCCGACATGATGCCCTCCCCCTCGAATGCTGCGTGAAAACGAAAAACCCCCGTCACCCGTGAAGGGCGGCGAGGGTTTCTATGGTGAATCGATAGTTATTAATAATATGTGTGCCAGACGCCGTTATACAGGCAGTCTAACGCAAATCCGGTCCACGTCAATGTGACAATGTTCCTTTATTACCAATTACTTTCCGATTCGGCGCCTTATTTCTGCAGCGCGGCCAGTTTGGTCCAGGTATCGATGACCGAATCCGGATTCAGGGACATCGATTCGATGCCCTGCTCCATCAGCCAGACGGCGAAGTCCGGATGATCCGACGGCCCTTGGCCGCAAATACCGATGTATTTGCCTTGCGCGCGGCAGGCCTTGATGGCCATCGACAACAGCGCCAGCACGGCCGGATCGCGTTCGTCGAAATCGGCCGCCAGCAGGGCCATGCCGGAATCGCGGTCCAGGCCCAGCGTCAGCTGGGTCAGGTCGTTGGAACCGATCGAGAAACCGTCGAAATGGGCGAGGAACTGGTCGGCCAGGATGGCGTTCGACGGCACTTCGCACATCATGATCAGGCGCAAGCCGTTTTCACCGCGCTTCAGGCCGTTCTTGCCCAGCAGGTCGACGACTTTTTCCGCCTGGCCCAGGGTGCGCACGAAGGGCACCATGATCTCGACGTTGGTCAGGCCCATGTCGTTGCGCACGCGCTTCATGGCCAGGCATTCCATCTCGAAGGACTCGGCGAAGTCCGGCGACAGGTAGCGCGCCGCGCCGCGGAAGCCCAACATCGGGTTTTCCTCGTCCGGCTCGTAGCGCGAACCGCCGATCAGCTTCTTGTACTCGTTCGACTTGAAGTCGGACAGGCGCACGATGACCGGTTTCGGCCAGAACGCGGCGGCGATCGTCGCGATGCCTTCGGCCAGCTTGTCGATGTAGAAGGCCTTCGGCGAAGCGTGGCCGCGGGCGACGGACTCGACGGCCTTCTTCAGGTCGGCGTCGATGTTCGGGTATTCCAGAATCGCTTTTGGATGCACGCCGATGTTGTTGTTGATGATGAATTCCAGGCGCGCCAGACCGACACCGCCGTTCGGGATCGACTGGAAGTCGAAGGCCATCTGCGGATTGCCGACGTTGAGCATGATCTTCGTCGGCAGCGGCGGCAGTTCGCCGCGCGCCTCTTCCGACACTTCCGTTTCCAGCAGGCCGTCGTAGATGCGGCCTTCGTCGCCTTCGGCGCAGGACACCGTGACGAAGGTGCCGTCCTTCAGGATATCGGTGGCGTTGCCGCAACCGACCACGGCCGGCACGCCCAGTTCACGGGCGATGATCGCCGCGTGGCAGGTGCGCCCGCCGCGGTTGGTGACGATGGCGGCGGCGCGCTTCATGACCGGCTCCCAGTTCGGGTCCGTCATGTCGGCGACCAGCACGTCGCCCGGCTGCACGCGCTCCATGTCGGCCGCGTCGTGGATCACGCGCACCGGACCGGCGCCGATCTTCTGGCCGATGGCGCGGCCCGAGGCCAGCACCGTGCCGCTGCTTTTCAGCTTGAAGCGTTGCTGGGCGTCGGTCGATTTCTGTTGCGACTTGACGGTTTCCGGACGCGCTTGCAGGATGTACAGCTTGCCGTCGCGGCCGTCCTTGCCCCATTCGATGTCCATCGGACGGCCGTAATGGTTTTCGATGATGACCGCGTACTTCGCCAGTTCCACCACTTCGGCGTCGTCCAGCGAGTAGCGGTTGCGCATTTCGACGGGCACGTCGACGGTTTTCACGGAACGGCCGGCTTTGGCTTCGTTGGTGAATTCCATTTTCAGCAGCTTGGAGCCGATGTTGCGGCGGATTACGGGCGACTTGCCCAGTTCCAGCATCGGTTTGTGGACGTAGAATTCGTCCGGATTCACGGCGCCCTGCACCACCGTTTCGCCCAGGCCATAGCTGGAGGTGACGAAGACGACGTCCTTGAAGCCCGATTCGGTGTCGATGGTGAACATCACGCCGGCCGCGCCCAGATCGGAGCGGACCATGCGCTGCACGCCGGCCGACAAGGCCACTTCGGCGTGCGTGAAGCCTTTATGCACGCGGTAGGAGATGGCGCGGTCGTTGTACAGGGAGGCGAACACTTCCTTCATCGCTTCCAGCACGTTGTCGATGCCGACCACGTTCAGGAAGGTTTCCTGCTGACCGGCGAAGGAGGCGTCCGGCAAATCTTCCGCGGTGGCGGAGGAGCGCACGGCGAAGGACATCTCGGTGCTCGAGTCGGCCACCAGTTTGGCGTAGAACTCGGCGATTTCCGCCGCCAGGCGCGGCTGGAACGGGGTTTCGACGATCCACTTGCGGATCTCGGCGCCGGCCAGGGCCAGCGAACGCACGTCGTCGATGTTCAAGCCTTCCAGGCGGTCGGCGATGCGCTGGGCCAGCGGCAGGCCGCCGTTGGCGCTGTAGGACAGGAAGTCGCGGAAGGCTTGCGCCGTGGTGGCGAAGCCGCCCGGCACGCGCACACCGGCGCCGGCCAGTTGGCTGATCATTTCGCCCAGTGAGGCGTTCTTGCCGCCGACGGATTCGACATCCGTCATGCGCAAATGTTCGAACGAAGCGACATACACCGCCTCGTTGTTCTGCTCCTGCAATGCTGCGTTGGTCATAATGACACCTTTACTGATGATAGAAATCTTCGCGCAGGCTGCAGACTGTTTTCTTGTTATTCTTGGCGTCGTGCAGCACAATCATACCGTTGCCGCCATTTTACAGCCTGCGGCGCAAATTGACGACGCACAATACTGACGATAAGACTTTATGACCCAAGATCCACGCACTTCCCTGCCCGCCGCGGCGCGCACCGTCTTCTTCGTGTCCGACGGCACCGGCATCACCGCCGAAACCTTCGGCCACTCCGTGCTGACCCAATTCGAGCTGCGCTTCCGGCAAATCCGCCTGCCCTTCATCGACACCGTCGACAAGGCGCACGACGCGGCGCGCAAGATCAACGAAGCCTTCGCCGTCGACGGCCAGCGCCCCATCATCTTCTCGACCCTGGTCAAGGCCGACCTGTCGGCCGTGATCCGCAAGTCCAGCGGCATGCACATGGACCTGATCCAGACCTTCGTGGCGCCGCTGGAGCAGGAGCTGGGCGTGAAATCGACCCACACCATCGGCCGCTCGCACAACATCGTCGACAGCGAGGAATACAAGAACCGCATCGAGGCCATCAACTACTCGCTGGCGCACGACGACGGCCAATCGCACAAGAACCTGGCCTCGGCCGACGTCATCCTGGTCGGCGTGTCGCGCTCGGGCAAGACCCCGACCAGCCTCTACCTGGCCATGCAGTACGGCATCAAGGCCGCCAACTACCCCCTGATCCCGGACGATTTCGAGCGCGACAAGCTGCCCTCGGCGCTGTATGAGTTCAAGGCGAAGATTTTCGGCCTGAGCATCACCGCCGAACGTTTGTCGGAAATACGCAACGAACGGCGCGCCGGCAGCAAGTACGCCGCGATCGAAAACTGCCGCTACGAAGTCAACGAGGCGGAAAAGATGATGAAGCGCGAAGGCATCCGCTGGTTGTCCTCGACCACCAAATCGATCGAGGAAATCTCCACCACGATCCTGCAGGAAATCAAGCCGAACCGGCGCGATTACTAGTACAGGAGACAGCGCGCCGGTCGCGCTGGCCGCGACCGGGTCGATGCCGCGACCTACGCAGAGCGCTCGGCCCAGAAACAACA
>JANXSQ010000361.1 GCA_025356595.1 Janthinobacterium sp.
GCGACGCTGGTGCCGCGACCGGATACCGAGACCGTGGTCGAACTGGCGCTGGAGCTGCTGCGCGCCGACGGCGCGTTGAGCCGCGAAATGCGCATCGCCGATCTCGGCACCGGCTCGGGTGCGATTCTGCTGGCGCTGTTGTCAGAATTGCCAAACGCGCGCGGGTTCGGGACCGATATCTCGGCAGCGGCCTTGCAGACCGCCGAGACCAACGCGGCCAATGCCGGGCTCGCGAATCGCACAACATTCATCGCCTGCGACTACGCGACAGGCTTGTCTGGCCCGTTCGACCTGATCGTATCGAATCTCGGAATCAATAACTTCGACAGCGCCGAAGCAACATTGCGGACATGCTGAAAAATACCGAACAGGCCGAATCGTTGGCGGAAAAGTCGGACCAGTTGAACGAACAGGCATCCGTCTTTAAAAAACGATCCACGGACCTGCGAAAGCAAATGGCGTGGAAGGACTTCAAAATGACACTCATCCTCGGTGGAATTGCGGTGATTGTTTTGATCATCATCATCGTGCCCATTGTAAAGCGAATGAAAAGCAAGAACTAAATATTCTTTGATCCGAACAATATTTATTTCTGCACATGGTGATCGTGCATGTCTTTTTAAATAATAATATTTCATGAGCAATTGAGTATATTTTTATATTTTACACTCGAAGATGGGCCTTGACGGAGCGCACAGCGATGGCATCAAATAGCGATTTTCCATTCCGTGCACTGCTAAAATTTGGCCGGCGCTCGCTTGGGCTTGACTTTCTGGGAGAGTGGCTGGATCATTTTCCCCGCCCGCGTCATGGCCTTGTGGCTGTCCGTTACATTCCACTCGCGACCGACCGACTCCGCCCGCCATCGATCGTTCGTACTCTTCACGAGACGTGTACGGGTAGGGAATCGTGCTCAACATGTACTGGTCGGCCATCTTCTTGACGCGTTTGGCAGAGATAATGACGTTGGGCTTTTTGGCGTCGACTCGCGGCCGTTTCACCACCTTCGTTTCCGGTGTTTGCAACTTTTTGGGTAGCTTACGCGAATGCATATTCGCCGGAGGAGCGCCTTGACCAGCCCACGAGCCCCAACCGGATGCCGTACCCATGTCCTTTTCCTTTTTAAGCTTCCGTGTTGGATCTTCATCGCCTTCCACTAGTGCTTTCTCTTTGGCAAACTCTTCGTCGACTTCGAGGGCCGACTGCGTGGCAAAGGCTCGTTGCACGAGCTCTTCCTGCGTGAGCATGGTAATCTTTTTGTCCGCCGTAGCAAGGGCGCTGCTACCCGATTCAGCAGCAGCTGTCAGAGCGGGTGCGGAGCACACCATGGATTTGATTCGGGTTCGTTCAACGCCATAGTCGGTACGGATACGGAAGGCTTTGACTTTTCTAAAGGAGGTGTAGCAGTCTTCTTGTGCGTTGCACTGTCGTGAGCAGCAACATGATTGTTGGTTGCAAATGTAGCATTGTGCACACTCACACGGGAATCATAAGCAGCCACCTCGTTCTTTCCATCAAGGAATCCAGCGTCAATGTTGATGTCCCCACTTACTGCTATCGAACTCGAAGTTCCAAATTTAAGCGCCAAGGCGACCAGCTCCCCCTCGCTTAAAACTTGCTTCATCTCCGCTTTGGAAGCAACTTTGACCTTTTTCTTCGGCGACTGCTTTTGGTTCTCCTTCTCATCGTCACTGTTGCAGTAATCTTCGTCATCAGCTTCCAGCTCCATCAAGAGTTGCCGTGCTTCCTGCTTCGCTTTCTCACGTTGTTTTTCAATGCCCCGCTTCATGAACGAAAGTTGAAAGAGCCCTTTGCCCTGAACGGCGTTATTGTCATCGTCGTTATCGTTCTCTGTACTGGCCGTTTCAACAAGGTCTTCCTCTTCGTCATCATCATCTTCCTCCCCGGCTCGTGTCGAGTTCATTCGTTTAAGCAAATCATCACCGCGTTTGATCTGCGCCGATAATGCTCGACGTGTATCCACGTCCACATTGTTGCCCCGCTTCAATATCCGCTTGGCCCATTTACTAGTGTTCTTGTGAGCCAGCGACGCACGTTCCTTCATCCGTTCCACCTCTTCCGTCGATTCTCCTGAACCGCGTGGGA
>JANXSQ010000367.1 GCA_025356595.1 Janthinobacterium sp.
TTGTTCGCCGCCGCCGCCAACGGCGCCGCGCCGCGCATCGTGGTCGACGCCGCCGCCGGCCGCGCCAGCCTGGGGCGGCGCAGCGAAGCCCTGCACGCGCCGCGCGGCCGCGTCGTGCGCGCCGTGCCGGACGAAAACCCCAGCAGCCTGGCCCTCGGCGCGACGCTGCGCAGCGCCGCCCTGCGCGATCCCTGCCATCCGCAGGTCACGCGGGCCGACCTGCACCAGCAAGTCCGCATCGGCAAGAGCGCCAACCTGATCCTTTTCGTCGTCGACGCCTCCGGTTCGATGGCGGCGCAGCGGCGCATGGAGGCGGTCAAGGGCGCCGTAGTGTCGCTGCTGACCGATGCCTACCAGCGCCGCGACGAGGTGGCGGTGATTTCCTTCCGCGGCCAGGCGGCGCAGGTGCTGCTGGCGCCGACGCGCAGCGTCGAGCGCGCCGAACAGGGACTGGCCGAACTGCCCACCGGCGGCCGCACGCCGCTGCCGCACGCGCTGCAACTGGCGCTGGAAACCCTGAAAAAGGCCGCCGGCGGCGCGCCGCCCCTGCTCGTGCTCCTCACGGACGGCAAGGCCAACGTCGCGCTCGGCGAAGCGGGCGACCCGTGGCGCGAATCGCTGGCGATGGCCGAACTGCTGGCCGAACGCGGCGTGCCGGCGCTGGTGCTCGACACCGAAAGCGGCTACCTGCGCCTGGGGCGCGCCGCGCAACTGGCGCAGACCCTGGGCGCCGAATGCCTGACGCTGGAGCAGCTTTCGGCCGATAATCTGGCATTGACGATACGCGCACGCATGGGGGCAGCATGACAACCGGAAAAGTCTATCTGATCGGCGCCGGTCCCGGCGACCTGGAACTGCTGACCCTGAAGGCCGTGCGCCTGCTGGGCGAGGCCGACGTGGTGCTGCTGGACGACCTGGTCAACCGCGAGGTGCTGCGTTTCGCGCCGAACGCGCTGGTGATCGAAGTGGGCAAGCGCGGCGGCCAGCACTCGGCGACGCAACTGGCGATCCACGAACAATTGCTGGAACACGCGCTGGCCGGGCGCGTCGTCGCCCGCCTGAAGGGCGGCGATCCCTTCGTCTTCGGTCGCGGCGGAGAGGAAATGGAGTGCCTGCGGGCGGCCGGCGTCGAGGTCGAAGTGGTCAGCGGCGTCACCTCCGGCGTGGCCGCTCCGGCCGCCGCCGGCATACCGCTGACGCACCGCGAGCACGCCCGCAGCGTGACCTTCCTGACCGGCCACGGCGCCAACGACGACCCGACCAACTGGCGGGGACTGGTGGCGGCCGGCGGCACGCTGATCATCTACATGGGCATGGCCAACCTGGCGCAGATCGTCGCCAGCCTGCTGGCGGCCGGCATGCCGGCGACGCGGCCGGCGGCGGTGATACAGAACGGCACCCTGCCGCAGCAGCGCTGCGTCGCCGCGCCGCTGGCCGAACTGGCCGCCGTGGTGGCCGCGCAAGGCATAGGCAGCCCGTCCATCGTCGTCATCGGCGACGTCGTGAACGTCGCGAACCTGATTTAAACATTGCCAGAAAACCGGGGAGCGACCACGATTTTTCGGCGTCGTTTGTCAACCCTCCCGGCTCATTACGACATTTTTTAGGAGCAGTTTGTATGATCATTTGTATCGGTGCAGGGCCGGGTGACATTGGCTATCTGACGCAACGCGGCGCGGACCTGATCCGCAACGCCGACGTCATCGCCGGCTTCGAGGCGGTGTTGAACGTGGTGCGCAGCCTGATCCCCGCCGAGGCGCAGGTGATCACGATGGGTTACCGCGACCAGGTCGCCAAGCTGGACGAGTGCGCCGTCGAACACCACGCCGGCAAAAAATGCGTGGTGGTCTTCATGGGCGACATCCATTTCAGCGGCTTCCAGTACCTGGAGCGGGTCGAGCGCGCCGTCGGCCATCCGGTCGAATCGCTGCCGGGCATTTCCTCGGCGCAGATCCTCGCCTCGCGCGCCAAGGTCTGCTTCGACGAAACCACCTTCATCACCTTCCACCGCCGCGGCGACCTGGCGCCGTTCAAGCGCCACCTGGTGCATGTGCTGCAGGACCAGCGCAACGCCATCGTCATTCCCTGCCCGTGGGACGAGGCGCGCTCCTTCATGCCCTGGCATATCGCCGCCTACCTGATGGAGCAGGGCATCTCGCCCGAGCATCCGACCGAGGTGTGGGAAAACCTGACCCGCGGCGAGGCCGAATGGCACGGCACGCTGGCCGAATGCGCCCAGCACAAATGCTCGGACATGAGCATCATGCTGATCCGCACGCTGGCGCCCATGGCCAGCCAGATCGAAGCGGCGGAAGTCAAATGACGCAGGCGGCCAAACTCGGCATCGTCGTGGCCGGCCACGGCAGCCGCGACCCGGACGCGGTGCGCGAATTCGAGGAGCTGGTGGAGCTGGTGCGGGCGCGCGCGCCGGACGACATCGTCAGCCACGGCTACCTGGAGTTCTCCAGCCCGACCATCGCCGAGGCGGTGGCGGCCAATCTGGCCGCCGGCGCGCGCCAGGTGGCGGTGGTGCCGGGCGTGCTGCTGGCGGCCCGCCACGCCAAGAACGACATGCCGGCCGAGGTGCAGGCGCTGGCGCGCGACTATCCCGACATCGATTTCCATTTCGGCGCGCCGCTGAACCTGCATCCGCAACTGCTGCAACTGGCGCAGGAACGCATCGTCGAGGCCGAGGCGACTTCGCCCGCGACGGTGCGGCGCGCCGACACCTGCCTGGTGCTGGTCGGGCGCGGCACCACCGACCCGGACGCCAACGGCGAAGTGGCGAAGATGGCGCGCATGCTGGAGGAGGGCATGGGCTTCGGCTCCGCCCACGTCTGCTATTCCGGCACGGCGACGCCGCTGGTGGCCGACGGCCTGCGCGCCGCCGCCCGCATGGGGTACGCCCGCCTGGTCGTGCTGCCCTTCTTTTTGTTCGACGGCGTGCTGGTCAAGCGCATCTACGCGGCCGCCGACGACCTGGCCGAGCGCGAGCCGGACATCGAGGTGCTGAAGGCCGGCTACCTGGGCGTCCACCCGCATGTCGCCGACGTGCTGATCGAACGGGCCCGCGAGGCCGTCGACGGCCGCGCGGCGATGAACTGCTCGCTGTGCAAATACCGCGTGCAGATCGTCGGCTTCGAACAGCAGGTCGGCGAGCCGCAGCGCGCCCACCACCTGGCGGTGCGCGGCCTGCTGGCGCAGGACGGCGCGGAAAAATCTCCCGCCGCGCCCGTGTATACGCCCTACGAACCGCATCCCATCGAGGCCGAGAGCTTCCGCATCATCGCCGCAGGGCGCGACTGGTCGGCTTTCCCGGCCGCGCACCTGACGGTCTTGCAGCGCCTGGTGCACACCAGCGGCGATTTCGACGCCGTCAACGACCTGTATTTTTCGCCCGGCGCCATCGAGAGCGGCATCCGCGCGCTGTTGCGCTGCAAGCGCGTGCTGACCGACGTGACGATGGTGCAGACGGGCCTGAAACGGGCCTTGCTGGAGCAGCTCGGCATCGACACCTGGTGCGGCGTGCACGACCGCGAGACGCACCTGATGTCGGCGCAATACGGCATCACCCGTTCGGCGGCCGGCATCCGGCGCGGCTGGGAAAAGTTCGGCAACGACGTGGTGCTGTCGATCGGCGACGCGCCGACGGCCATCACCGAGGCGGTGCGCCTGATCCGCGACCACGGCTGGCGCCCGCAACTGGTGATCGGCCTGCCGGTCGGCTTCGTCGGCACGCGCGAGAGCAAGGACGAGCTGCGCCGCTGCCTGCAGGTGCCGCGCATCACCAACAGCGGCACGCGCGGCGGTTCGCCGTGGGCGGCCAGCGTGGTGAACGGCATGATGATCGATGCGCTGAACCAGCTCGCCGGGTATGAGCCTGGCTGAACGCAGCGAGTTCGATCTGGCGGTGCTGGCCCTGAACGGCCTGCGGCGCGGCAGGACCACGGGCAGTTGCGCGACGGCGGCCGTGAAGGCGGCGCTGAACCTGCTGCTGCTCGGTGAGCGGGGCGCGACGGTGCGGGTCAGCCTGCCGGACGGCGCGCACTACCTGGTGGTGCCGATCCAGATGGTCGATGGCCTGCCGGACGGCGCCGTGCGGGCGGAGGTGCTGAAGGACGGCGGCGACGACCCGGACAATACGCACGGCGCGACGATTTTCGCCGAGGTGCGCCGCAACGAGGTGCGCGAAGTGCGCTTTTTCGCCGGCGGCGGCGTCGGCACGGCGACCCAGCCCGGCTTGCGGGTGGCGGTCGGCGAGCCGGCCATCAACCCGGTGCCGCGGCAGATGATGCGCATGGCCGTGGCCGAGGTGCTGGACGAGGCGATGGCGGAGCCGCACGACGCCGGCTTCGACCTGACGATAGGCTGCGTGAACGGCGAGCTCATCGCGCGCAAGACCTTCAACCCGCGCCTGGGCATCCTGGGCGGCATTTCGATCCTCGGCACCTCGGGCATCGTCGAGCCGATGTCGCTGTCGACCTGGATCGCCTCGGTGGAGGTGTATGTGCGCGTGGCGCTGGCCGGCGGGGCGCAGAGCGTGGCCTTCCTGCCCGGGAAGATCGGCCGCGAGTACGCGCGCGACGTGCTGGGGCTGCCGGACAAGCGCAGCGTGCAGATCGCCAACTTCCTTGGCGATTCGCTGGACTTCACGCAAAAGGCGCTGGAGGAGGAGGGCCGCACGCTGGACGTGCTGTGGTTGGCCGGACATCCGGGCAAGCTGGCGAAGGTGCTGGACGGTTGGTGGGATACGCATTCGAGCAAGAGCAATATGGCGATGGCGGGCGTGGCGCGGGTGGCGGCTGAATTGGGCTACCCGGCTGCCCTGGTGCAAGAGATGGAAAACGCAAACACAGTGGAAGCGGCAATGGAAAGATTAAAGAGTGAACCCGGTGCGCAAGCATTTTGGATCGAGATGGAGCGCCGCATCGGCGCCCTCGCGCACGTCCGCGTGCCCTCGGTGAAGCGGCTGGAGGTGCGCCTGTTCGACCTGGCCGGCAACTGCCTGGGAGCGGACGCGTGAGCGCGGCCATGGAGACGCCGCTGGGCGCGCTGTGGGGCATGGGCGTAGGCCCCGGTCCGGCCGGTTATCTGCCGCTGGCGGCGCTGGAAGCCTTGCGCAAGGCCGATCTGATCTACGCGCCGCGCGCCCGCGGCGCCGGGCAATCCGTCGCCCTGCAATGCCTGGCCGGCATCGAGCTCGACCCGGCGAAGCTGCGCGAAATCGAATTCAATATGGACCCGGACCGCGGCGTGCTCAGCGAGCATTACGCGCAACTGGCCGACGCCATTGCGCTGGAGCTGCGCGCCGGTCGCAACGTCGCCTATCTGACCATCGGCGATTCGCTCACCTATTCGACCTACGGCTACGTGCTGGCGGGCCTGCGCGAACGCCTGCCGCAGGCGACGCTGCGCACCTTCCCCGGCATCACCAGTTACGCGGCGGCCGCATCGGCGCTGGGCTGGCCGCTGGGCGAGGGCAAGGAGCGCGTGCTGATCCTGCCCTGCCCGGAAACGGCGCAGGAGCTGCGGCGCGACATCGAAACCCATGACATCGTCGTGTTGATGAAGGTCGGCGCCCGCCTCGGCTGGGTGCTCGAGCTGCTGCGCGAGATGGACATCGCCCGCCACTGCGCCTTCGCGCGCCGCATCGGCCTGCCGGGCGAGCTGCTCGCCTCCGGCGTCGGCGAACTGGTCGCCGGCGAGGCGATGGGCTATTTGGCCACCTTGCTGGTGCGCCGCAATCCTAGAGAGGAAAGATAGACATGAAGGTTTATTTCATAGGCGCCGGTCCCGGCGCGGCCGACCTGATCACGCTGCGCGGCGCGCGCCTGCTGGGCAGCGTCGACATGGTGCTGTACGCCGGCTCGCTGGTGCCCACCGATATGCTGCAACACTGCCGCCCCGACGCGGAGCTGATCGACACGGCCCAGCTGGACCTGGAGCAGCAGCAGGCCTGCTACCTGCGCGCCCAGGCCGAGGGCAAGGACGTGGCGCGCCTGCATTCGGGCGACCCGGCCATCTACGGCGCCACCGCCGAGCAGATGCGCCGCCTCGACGCCCTCGGCATCGAGTACGACATCGTGCCGGGCGTGTCCTCGTTCACGGCGGCGGCCGCCGCGATCAAGTCCGAGCTGACCAAGCCGGAAGTGTCGCAGACCGTGATCCTGACGCGCGTCTCCGGGCGCGCCTCGGCCGTGCCGGAGCTGGAGGCGATCGCCAAGCTGGCCGAGCACCGCGCCACGATGTGCATCTTCCTGTCCGGCCCGCACCTGAAGAAGATCGTCGCCGACCTGTCGCTGCACTATCCGCAGGAGACGCCGGTGAATCTGGTCTACCGCGCCAGTTGGCCGGAACAAAAGATCTACCAGGGCACCCTCGGCACCGTGCTGCAGGACACCAAGCGCGGGGCCTGGAATCTGACCACGATGATGTTGGTCGGCGCGGCGCTGGACAAGAACGTGGCGGCCGAATCGAGCCTGTATTCGAAGGATTTCACGCACCTGTTCCGCGTCGTGAAGAAGACCAAGGTCAAGGCCAAGGCCGAGCCGAACGGCGAGCCGGACGGCGAGCCGAAAGTCAAGGTCGGGGAAGCCGCGTGAGCGATGCCGCGCTGGGCATCTGGCTGGTGCGCGCCGAGGGCGAGGCGCTGGCCGCCTGCCTGCGGACGCGCCTGGGCGCCGAGGTCTACCGGCCCTGGCTCAATCCCGGCGTGGCGCAGAAGGAGCAGTTCGCGCTGGCCTATCGGCGCCACGCCCAGTGGGTGATGGTGGCGGCCAGCGGCATCGCCGTGCGCTTCCTCGACGGCCTGGCGACGGACAAGCACAGCGATCCGGCCGTGGTGGTGCTGGACGAGGCGGGCCGCTACGCCGTCTCGCTGCTGGCCGGCCACGAGGGCGGCGCGAACGCGCTGGCCTACCGCGTCGCCGCCGTGGTCGGCGCGCAGCCGGTGGTGACGACGGCCACCGAGGCCCTCAAGCCGCTGGTGGTCGGCGTCGGCTGCCGCAAGGGCGTGCCGGCCGCGCGCATCGAGGCGGCCGTGTTGTTGGCGCTGGGCGGGCGCGGCCTCGACGAGGTGCGCGAAGTGGCGACCGTCGACCTGAAGGCGAACGAGCCGGGTTTGCTGGAGTTTTGCCGCCTGCACGGCCTGCCGCTGCGCGTCTTCGCGCGCGCCACGCTGGCGGCGCGGCCGTGGGTGACGAAGCCGTCCGACTGGGTGCGGCAGAACGTCGGCCTGGACGGCGTGTGCGAGCCGTGCGCGCTGGTGGCCAGCCCGCGCGGCGAATTGCTGGTACCGAAAATGAGTCTGGACGGCGTCGCCGTCGCAGTGGTTCAAGATAAATGGATGGAAATATGAGTGGTGTATTGAATTTGGTGTCGGTGGGACCGGGCTTCGAGGATCTGATCGTGCCGCGCGCCATCGCGGCGCTGGAGAGCAGCGAGGTGATCGTCTCCTACGAGTTGTATCTGCGCTGGATCGGCAAGCATATCGAGGGCAAGGAGATCCACACGCCGCCGCTGACGCAGGAGCGCGAACGGGCCATGCTGGCGATCGAAAAAGCCCGCGCCGGCGCCAAGGTGTCCCTGATCTCCAGCGGCGACATCGGCATCTACGCGATGGCCGCGCTGGCCTACGAGGAAATGCGCGAGGACGACACCTACGCCGTGAACCTGGTGCCGGGCGTGACGTCGGCGAACGCCTGCGCCTCGCTGCTCGGCTCGCCGCTGTCGCACGACTTCGCCACGCTGAGCCTGTCCGATCTGCTCTGCCCCTGGGAGTGGATCGAGCACCGCGCCCGCCACATCGCGCAGGCCGATCTGGCCTGCGTGATGTACAACGTGCAGAGCGCCGGCCGCCAGCAGGGCGTCTACCGGGTGCTGCAACTGATGCTCGAATCGAAGGCGCCGCACACCCTGTGCGGCGTGGTCAAGAACGCCTACCGGCCCGGCCAGCAGGTGAGCATCCACCGCCTCGACGAACTGCCCTCGCTGCAGTTCGACATGCTGACCACCATCGTCGTCGGCAACCGCTTCACCAAGCGCAAGCGCGGCCAGATCTTCACGCCGCGCGGCTATAACGACTGGTCGATGCCGGAAGGCGCGCCGCTGGCGGCGCCGGCGCGCGAGGCGCTGCCGGCCGGCGCCGTCTGGGTCTTTTCCGGCACCAGCGACGGCAACGCGCTGGCGGCGCAACTGGCGGCCGGGCAGGGCAGCCCGGTGGTGGTCTCGGCGGCCACCGGCTACGGCGGCGACGTGGCGCAGAAGGATTGTCCCGGCGCCACCATCTGGGCCGGCCGCCAGGGCATCGAGGCGCGCCGCCAGGCTTTGACGCAAAGCGGCGCGCGCGTGCTGCTCGACGCCACGCATCCCTACGCCACCAGCATGTCGGAGCAATTGATCGGCCTGGCGCTGGAGCTGGACATTCCTTATCTGCGCTACGAGCGGGCCAGCGAATTCGCGCCGGCGGACGGCGAACTGTGCGCCTCGGCGCAGCAGGCCGGCGAGCGCGCCATCGCGCTGGGCCAGCGCATTTTCCTGGCGACCGGCTCGAAAGACCTGGCCACCTTCCTGACCCTGCCCGGCGCCGCCGACAAGCAGTGGTTCGCGCGCCTGACGGCGGAGCCGGAATTCATCCAGCGCGCCATCGCGCTGGGCGTGCCGCGTGACCGCATCTGCGCCATGCAGGGGCCGTTCTCGGAGGGCTTCAACACGGCGCTGTGGCGCGACTGGGGCATCGACTGCGTCGTCAGCAAGGATTCCGGCGACGCCGGCGGCTACCGCGCCAAGGCCGACGCGGCCCGCGCGCTGGGCATTCCGCTGCTGGTGGTGGCGCGTCCGCAACTGGACTATCCGCTGCAGGCCGGGGACTACGCGGGCGTGCTGGCGCAACTGAAGGCCTGGAACATCGCATGAGGCAGCCGATTCCCGTCACCATCGTGACCGGCTTCCTCGGCTCGGGCAAGACGACCCTGCTGCGCAGCCTGATCGAACGCCGCCAGACGCGTCGCCTGGCCTTGCTGATCAACGAGTTCGGCGAGATCGCCATCGACGGCGCGCTGATACGCGAGGCCTGCGAGGGCGACGCGCAGTTGCGCATCCACGACTTCCCGTATGGCCTGATCGCCTACGGCGACGACGAGCTGTTCGTGCCGACCATGCGCGCCATCGCGGCGCGGCGCGCGCATGTCGACCATGTCCTGATCGAGACCTCCGGCCTGGCCCTGCCGACGGCGGTGATGGAGCTGCTGCAAAGCCCCGAGCTGTGCGCGGATTTCGTCCTCGACGCGACCCTGGCCGTGGTGGATACGCCCTTGCTGCTGTCGGACCAGTTCGAGCACGGCGCCGGCGTGAATCCGGCGGCGGCGATGTTCGAGCGTCAGCTGGAGTACGCCGACGTGGTGGTGCTGAACAAGATCGACGAGCTGGACGAGGCGGCGCTGCTGCTGGCCGAGACGCGGGTGCGGCTGCGCGCGCCGAACGTGCGTTTCCTGGAACTGGCGCACGCGGCGCGGCTGGACATCCGCCTGGCGCTGGGCCTGCGCCTGCACCAGCCGACGCGCACCGAGCACGCCCACACATACACGGCGCTGGCGACGATGCCGGCGGCGGGCGCCGGTCCGCTGGCCGGGCAGAGCCGCCTGAACGGCCACGCCCATTCGGGCCTGAGCGCGCACAACCACGGCCTGGCCACGCACAAGCATTTCCACGAGCAGGACCCGGGCTGGTTGTCCTTTGTCTTGCGCAGCGACGCCGCGCAGCACGAGGGACAGTTAAAATCGGCCTTGCTGGAAGCGGCCAGGGTCGAGCCCATCCTGCGCAGCAAGGGCTTCGTGCGCACGGGCGAGTCGGCGCGGGCGGTGCTGGTGCAGGGCGTGCGCGCGCGCGTGACGCTGAGCGTGGACGCCGCGAAGCCGGCGGCGCAGCGTTCGGAACTGGTTTTCATCGGCTATCACACCAGCCGCAGCAAGGTGGCCGCCGTCTTGTCGGACATGACCGGCACGACCTGGCGTTGAGTTTTTTGTGGCCCGGTCCGGCGGCGTCGGGCCGGGCCAAGTATTGAGCACGTTTTTTAATTCAAGGAGAACCACATGCAATCGAAACACTTCCGTTACCTGGCGCTGGCCTCGCTGGCATTTTGCGGCGCCGCCTCGGCTCATCCCGGCCACTCGCACGGCGCGCTGGCCGGCCTGATGCATCCCTTCCTCGGCCTCGACCATTTGCTGGCCATGCTGGCCGTGGGCGTGTGGGCGGCGCAGATGGGCGGGCGCGCCAAATGGATGCTGCCGACCAGCTTCGTCGTCATGCTGGCGCTGGGCGCCGTCATGGCGGTGAGCGGCTGGGCGCTGCCGATGGTCGAAGGCGGCATCGCCACCTCGGTGCTGCTGCTCGGCGCGCTGATCGCGCTGGCGGTGAAGATGCCGGTGGCCCTGGGCGCGGCGATGGTCGGCGTGTTCGCGCTGTTCCACGGTTACGCCCACGGCGTCGAGATGCCGTCCCTGAGCACGCCTTGGCAGTATGGTTTCGGCTTCGTCGCGGCCAGCGCCATCCTGCATTGCGCGGGCGTGGTCGTCGGCAACAGCATGCAGCGCCAGGCTGTGTGGTTGCGCGCCAGCGGCGCCGCCATCGCGTTGACGGGTGTGTGGATGAGCGCGGCCGTGTAAATTTACTTGAAGGGCAGCGCCAAGCGGGCAGCCGTCTGGCGCTGCGCTGCAGGATCGGGATGCCGGTTCGACATTTCCCTCACCCCGACGCCAGACTTGGCACACCACTCAAACCGGACAGTTCAGCATCCACTGCACACCAAACTGGTCGGTCAGCTTCCCATAGTAGTCGCCCCAGGGCTGTATGCCGAGCGGCGTCGTGACCTTGCCATCCTTTGCCAATCGGGCGAAAAGCTGCTCGGTTCGATTTCTGTCAGTCATCTGCAAAATGTGCGCGGAACCGCGCATGGGCTCCGCATCGTCGTTATCCGACGCAAAGAACAAAATGCCCGGCCCCTCGAACTTCGCATGCATGATTCGGCCGCGCATGGTTTCGTTGCGAACCGGCATTCCATCCACCCCGTACCGCAGTACTTCGGTCATTTTGCCGAGCCCGCAGCAGGTGTAGAAATCCAGCGCTTGTTCGCATGTCGTCGTAAAGAAAAGATAGTTGGAGAGCAGCATAGCTTCGTCCTGGTTCAGGGATTGTTCAGGGGCGGATTGGCACGGCTGACTTCCGACGGAAATCCATGCGCCTCGCGAATGCGCTCCTGCGCGGCCAGAAGCTGTTCAAAATACCCGGATCGTTCGGGGCCACCGCCCGCGAAGCGGTTGATTTCCCGGATGCCGATGGTTTGACCGCCCGCGCCCCAGCTTCCATTCGGCACCTCATGCACGAATGCCCAGTCACCGGCACGATTTGGGAAACTGCCGTCCACGTCCAAGGTGTTCGCCACAATCCGGTTGATGGCGGCATGAAGCTCGGTCTTGTCGGCCTGCATGCTGCCACCGACAGGGTAGACGATGTCGAATAGGAAGCGACCTCCCTTGGGCGGACTCGTGTCCGGTTTCCCACCAACGAACCACGAGGTTTTTGGGTCCACCTCGTCGAACAGCACATACGCAAGTGCGCGGCCGGCAGGCGTGTCCGCTCCAAGCTCAGCCATCAAAATGGCAGAGGTCAGTTCCTCCGCCAATTGCGCCTTTTGCGCGTCCGTCAGGGCACCGCGCTGGTGCGTGATTCGTAGTAGTGGCATGACAAATCTCCTTGGCTTTGTTGGACAAGGCTCCGACATTACATTACGATGGTAATGCTGTCAATTATTACATTACGTTCGTCATGTTAAGGAAAATCAAGATGGTGCGGTATACGCAGGGACACAAGGAAGAAAGTCGGACCCGGATCGTGGACGCCGCCGGCAGGGGCTTCCGAACGCACGGCTACGCGGGAATCGGGGTCGATGGCTTGGCGCGTGAAGCCGGTGTCACGCACGGAGGGTTCTACGGACATTTTGCTTCCAAGGCCGAGGCCTTAAAGGCGGCAGTCGTGGCCGGTCTGCAAGAGCTGCGGACTGGGGTCGAGGCTGTGCGCGCGGAACATGGCGCGGGCTGGGTTGGCGTGTTCGCTGCGTTCTATATGGGACGCAAGCGCACATGTGACTTGGCCGATGCGTGTATTTTGCCCAGCTTATCCATCGAGATCGAGCGCGCGGACCCCGCCGCGCGTGCCGCCTATCAAACCGAACTGCTGCGGGTGATGGAGGCGGTCGCCGCAGGATTGCCGGAAGGAACGGACTCCGAGCGCAGGGCCCGCGGGTGGGTCCTGCTGTCGCTGCTGGTCGGCGGCGTCACCCTGTCCCGTGCGGTGCCGGACCCGGCGCTCGCGGAGCAAATCGCGACGGCGATCCAACAAGCGGCGTCCATACTCACAGGCGGCTCGGCTGACACCGTGACGGCGGGCACCGGGGCGATTGATCCCGCTTAGCCGATTCGGACTTCCGCCGTTACGGCGTTTCCGGGCAATGCGGGGCCGACTCGGCTACGCTCAGGCGGCGCGCTGGATTCTGGAACCGTTGCCGACCATGGCGTCGATCAGCGTCTCCGTCAACGGATAGCCGGTGGCCTTTTCAATGCCCATGAACATGGGGCTGGGATTGGCTTCGAGGAAGTGGTACTGGCCCTCGCTGTCGCGGCGCCAGTCGATGGCGGTCCAGTTCAGCGACAGCAATTCCATGATCTTCGGCACCTGCAGGCGCTGCTCCGCCGGCAGTTCGATGGTCTTGATGTTCAAGCCCTGGTCGGTGCGGAAGTCGATGTCCTCGCTTTCCAGTTCCAGGGAGAACATCTGCGCGCCGATCGCATAGGTGCGGATGTTGGTGCCGTCAATGTATTGCTGCAGGGTGATGGGGGCGCGCGCCAGGGCCCTGGCCAGATGCGCGCCGTCCAGGTGCTGGTCGGTGATGCGTTCGGTGTGGGCGCCGCCGTAGACCGGCTTGAAGATGGCTTGCGGTTCCTCCCTGCAGAAGGCCTGCACCCGCGCCGCGTCATTGCCGATGTAGGTGCGCGGGATGCGCACGCCGGCCTGCGCCACCAGTTGCAGTTGGCGCGGCTTTTCCTGGTGCGACTGATAGGCTTCCCAGCTGTTGAACCAGCGGGTCTGGTTGCGCGCCTGGAACCAGGAGCGCAGGCTGGCCATGCTGTCGTAGTAGGAGATGTCCTCGACGGTGCCGCGGGTGGCCTTGCTCGTTTCCGAGCTGACGCCGCAGAAATTGCGCCAGAACACGGAGGCGATCTCGTCGAAGCGCATCGTGGCGCCGTCCGGCAGGCTCAGGCTGCCGCCGCCGCCGTCGGCCGGGCTCAGGCTCAGTTGAATTTCGGAGGGGAATTTGTGGGTTTCGAGCAGGTGCGCTTCGTGTCCGCGCTGGCGCAGTTGCGCCAGGATATGCTGGCCGTGCGGATCGCTCGCATGGCCCAAAATGAGATGTTTCATGACGTTTTCCGCTACCGTTGCAACGATATGATCGGATCGCCGGGCGCCCCAAAAGCGGCGCCCGGCGATGGGCTATCTAGACAGGAAGGCCTGGATTAGACGGGCAGTGGGCCGCCGCCTTCTTCGCCGATGGCCATGGTGGTTTCGATGCCGCCGCCTTCTTCGCCGATGGCTTGGGTCGAGGCCAGGCCGCCGCCTTCTTCGCCGATGGCCAGGGTCGTCATGACGCCGCCTTCTTCGCCGATCGACAGGGTGCTGATGATCGGGCCGCGGTTGCCGCCGCTGATTTGTTTAACTTGTTCTTCGTTCAGTGAAAATGGATGCATGATAGTTCCTATTTCTAAATAAACTTCGATCAATTAGGCAAGGATACGGGATGGCGATGAGCCATCTTCCATTCCCTTGCCGCATCGGCGCGTCCGGTAGAACGCGCCTCCCGCATCGCAAGTTTCCGGGATCTTCCGTTTGCTTGCAACGCCCGGCCATCTTATCGATTATTTTCTTTGTGTCAAACTTTTTAAAAAATAAATTGTAATATAAAGACAAAGTATCAAGTAATTGTTTTAATGGCATTTTTGTGCCGATGCGGTCTCCGCCTCCCGGCGCCGGCCGGCGTAAATAGCAATCGAACAAACTTTTATCTAATGCAATGTTTGTGATAGTCTTGCGCACTTCACCGCTTCCCGGCGCACGCATGGACTATGCACACGACACCGTATTTCCTTATCGCCCATACCCGTGTTTCTCTCGCTCGCGTTGTTAAATGAGCCAGCCCAGCCTGTTCCGTCCCGCTGCGCTGGAGGCGCGCCAAGTCAACTGGCTGGCCGACGTGGTGCTGCTGCGCCCGCTGAGCTTTAGCGTCCTGACGCTGCTGGCGCTGGCCTTCGCCGCCGTCATCGTCGGCTTCCTGGCGGTCGGCAGTTACACCAAGCGCACGCCGGTGTCCGGGCAGCTGGTGCCCGACGCCGGCCTGCTCAAGGTGTACACGCCGCAGCCGGGCGTGGTGCTGCAAAAATTCGTCGCCGAGGGCCAGGCGGTCAAGCGCGGCGAGGTGTTGTACGTGCTGTCGGGCGAACGCCAGAGCGGCACCCAGGCGAACATCCAGGCGGCCATCAGCGGCCAGGTCGAGGCGCGCCGCGAGTCGCTGCGCGCGGAGCTGGAGAAGGGCCGCGCCATGCAGGGCGACGAGCGCGCCGCGCTGCAGGGCAAGATCGCCGGCCTGGAGGCGGAGCTGGCCAAGCTGGCCGGCCAGATCGAGGACCAGCGGCGCCGCGTCAAGCTGGCCGAGGACAGCGTGGCGCGCTACCAGGGCTTGCTGGCGCAGGACTACATCTCGCGCGAGCAGGCGCAGCAGAAGCAGGAGGAGTTGCTCGACCAGCGCAACCGCGCGCGCGCCATCGAGCGCGAGCAGATCAGCCTGGGGCGCGAACTGGCGCTGCAGCGCAACGAGTTGGCGACGCTGGCGCCGCGCCAGCAGAACCGCCTGGCGCAGGTCGAGCGCGGCATCGCCAGCGCCGGCCAGGAGCTCAGCGAGAGCGAGGCCAAGCGGCGCCTGCTGGTCACGGCGCCGCAGGCGGGCGTGGCGACGGCGCCGGCGGCCGAGGTCGGCCAGTGGATGGACGCCAGCCAGCCGCTGCTGAGCGTGGTGCCGGCCGGCGCCGTCCTGCAGGCGCAGTTGTACGCGCCCAGCAAGGCGGTCGGCTTCATCCGGCCCGGCGACGCCGTGCTGCTGCGCTACCAGGCCTTTCCCTACCAAAAATTCGGCCACGCCAAGGGGCGCGTGGCGTCGGTTTCGCGCACCGCGCTGCCGGCCGCCGAATTGCGCGGCGCCGGCGCCGGCAACGAAGCGCTGTACCGGGTCACGGTGACGCTGGCGGCGCAGTCCATGCCCGCCTACGGCAAGGCCCAGCCGCTGCAGGCCGGCATGCTGCTCGACGCCGACATCCTGCAGGAGACGCGCCGCCTGTACGAGTGGGTGCTGGAGCCGCTCTACAGCCTGAGCGGCAAACTTTAACCATTGGAACACGCGGCGCATGTCCTTTCTCGATAACATTTCCTTCGGCTTCGGCTCGGGCGCGCAACTGCCGTTGATCCTGCAGACCGAATCGACCGAATGCGGCCTGGCCTGCCTGGGCATGGTGGCCGGCTTCCACGGCTACAACAGCGACCTGGCCAGCCTGCGCGCGCGCTTTCCCATCTCGCTCAAGGGCGCCACCCTGGCGCAACTGATCCACATCGCCAAGCGCATCGACCTGGGCACGCATCCGATGCGCCTGGACATGGAGCACCTTGGCCAGTTGAAGCTGCCCTGCATTCTGCACTGGAACTTCAACCATTTCGTCGTCCTCAAGGAGGTCGGCGCGAAGACGGTGACGATCCACGATCCCGCCTTCGGCGCGCGCACCCTGCCCATGGCGGAGGTGTCGCGCTGCTTCACCGGCGTGGCCATGGAGCTGTGGCCCGACAGCGGCTTCAAGGCGCAGGAGGAGCGCCGGCCGATCCGCTTGCGCAGCCTGATGGGCAAGGTGCGCGGCCTGGGCCGCTCCTTCGGCCAGATCCTGCTGCTGGCGCTGGCGCTGGAGGTGTTCGCCCTGGTGAGTCCCTTCTTCATGCAGTGGGTGATCGACAACGTGCTGGTGTCGGCCGACCGCGACCTGCTGGCCACGCTGGCGGCCGGCTTCGGCCTGCTGATGCTAATGCAGCAAGCCATAGGCGCGGCGCGCTCCTGGGCCATCCTCTACATGGGCACGACGCTGAGCGTGCAGTGGCGCGCCAACGTCTTCACCCATCTGCTGCGCCTGCCGGTGCAGTATTTCGAGAAGCGCCACCTGGGCGACGTGGTGTCGCGCTTCGGCTCGATCGACCAGATCCAGCACACCCTGACGACCTCCTTCCTGGAGGCCATGTTGGACGGCGTGATGACCGTCGTCACGCTGGTGATGATGTTCGTCTACAGCGCGCAACTGGGCTTGGTGGCGGTGGCGGCGATGGCGCTGTACGCGCTGATCCGCTGGGCCTGGTATCGGCCGCTGCGCAACGCCACCGAGGAGCAGATCATCCACGCCGCCAAGCAGCAAAGCCACTTCCTCGAGACGGTGCGCGGGGTCAAGGCCATCAAACTTTTCCAGCGCGAGGACGAGCGGCGCGCCACCTGGCTGAGCCTGGTGGTCGACCAGGTCAACGCCGACGTGCGCACGCAAAAGCTGCAACTGCTCTACAAGCTGCTGAACGGCGTGCTGTTCGGCATCGAGAACATCCTCATCATCTGGCTGGGCGCCAGGCTGGTCCTGGACGGTAACTTCAGCATCGGCGTGCTGATCGCCTTCATCGCCTACAAGGGCCAGTTCGACAACCGGGTCAGCTCGCTGATCGACAAATTCTACGAAGTGAAGATGTTGCAGTTGCAGGGCGAGCGCCTGGCCGACATCGTCCTCAGCGAACCGGAAGCGCTGCACGGCCGGCACGCGGCGGCGCCGGGCGCGGCCGGCGCGGCGGCGACGCTGGACATCGTCGGCCTGCGCTACCGCTACTCCGACGAGGAGCCGTATGTGGTCGACGGCATCACCCTGAGCATAGGCGCGGGCGAGTCGGTGGCCATCACCGGGCCCTCCGGCTGCGGCAAGACGACGCTGATGAACGTGCTGCTGGGGATACTGCCGCCGGGCGAGGGCGACGTGCTGCTGGGCGGCGTCAGCATCAAACAACTCGGCATCGACGCGCTGCGCCGGGCGGTCGGCACGGTGCTGCAGGACGACCAGCTGTTCGCCGGTTCGATCGCCGACAACATCAGTTTCTTCGACACCCAGGCAGACCGTGTTTGGGTGGAGGAGTGCGCGCGCATGGCGGCCGTGGCGCCCGAGATCGAGGCCATGGCGATGGGTTACAACACTCTGGTCGGCGACATGGGCACGGTGCTTTCGGGCGGCCAGAAGCAGCGCGTGCTGTTGGCGCGCGCGCTCTACAAGCGGCCCAGCGTGCTCTTCCTCGACGAGGCCACCAGCCACCTCGACGTGGCCAAGGAGCGCGAGGTCAACGCCGCCGTGGGCGCCCTCAACATCACCCGCATCATCATCGCGCACCGGCCGGAGACGATCGCCACGGCCGGCCGCGTCGTCACCCTGGCCGAGGGCAAGGTGGTGCGCGACGTCGGCAAGGGCGCGGCGGCGGGCTTGAGCGCGGCATGAGGCGGCGCTGGAGCCTGGCGCTGGCGCTGCTGCTGGCCTTGCCGGCGGGCGCCGCCGAAACCTGCGGCGGGGGCGCGCCGCAGACGCCGCTCGACCTGCTGGACGCGGTCGAGCGGGCGCTGTGCCGGCATCCGCAAACCCGCCAGGCCTGGGCCGAAGTCATGGCGCAGGCGGCCCAGGTGGACGCGGCGCGGGCCGCCTACCTGCCCGAGGCGACGCTGTCGGCGGGCGCCTTCAAGGGCGACAGCAGCCGCGCCGTCGCCGGCCGGCCGCAACTGGAGGCGCGCCAGGACAGCGACACGCGCGCCGCCGGCGTCGACCTGAACTGGACCCTGTACGACTTCGGCCTGCGCCGCGCCAACCTGGCGCGGGCGCGCCACCTGCTGGACGCCGCCGGCGCCGCGCGCGACCAGGCCACGCAGGCCGTGTTCGCCGCCGCGGCCCAGGCCTATTACGATTTGCTCAGCGCGCGCGGCGCCCTCGACGCGGCCCGCGAGACCGAGCGGGCGGCGCGCGAAAGCGCGCTGGCGGCCGCCGCCCGGCACCAGGCCGGCGCCGCCTCGCTGGCCGACAAACTGCAGGCGCAGACGGCGGCCGCGCAGGCGAGCCTGAAGCGCGTCCGGGCCGACGGCGAGGCGAAGAACGCCGCCGGCGCGCTGGCCGTCGCCATGGGCATGGACGTGACGACGCCTGTGATCCTGGCGGACGGCGCGGCGGCGCGGCCCGACACCGGCTTCGTGGAATCGGTGGCGGCCATGCTGGAGCGGGCCAGGGAGGCGCACCCGGCCGTGCGCGCCGCCCGGGCGCAGGTGGCGGCGGCGGGCGAGGGCGTGGCG
>JANXSQ010000374.1 GCA_025356595.1 Janthinobacterium sp.
TCGAAGCGGCCGTCGATGACGCCATCGTCGACCAGGCGATCGAAGCGATCGAAACCGCGGCCCGCACCGGCAAGATCGGTGACGGGAAAATCTTTGTCTACAACCTGGAACAGGTCGTGCGCATTCGTACCGGCGAAACCGGTAACGAAGCTCTTTAAGGGGAATACAGATGAATAAAAATATAACAAAATGGCTGGCTGGGGCCGCTGTCCTGATGGCCATCGCGGGCTTGTCGCCGGCGATCGCGCAAGAACCGGCGAAGCCTGCCGTGACGGCACCGGCAGCACCAGCGGCGTCCGCGCCGGCTGCCGCCGCCCCCGTCGCTGCCGTCGCGGCAGCGCCTGACGCGGCGCCTGCCGCCGTCGCACCGGTTGCTCCGGTCGCCGCCGTCGCACCTGGCGCCGCCGCCGCCGCCGCTCCGGCGCCGGCACCGACCCCGAACAAGGGCGACACCGCCTGGATGTTCATCGCCACCGTGCTCGTGATCGCCATGACGATCCCCGGCCTGGCCCTGTTCTACGGCGGCCTGGTGCGCTCGAAAAACATGCTCTCCATCCTGCTGCAGGTGTTCATGATCTTCGCCGTCATCATCGTCCTGTGGTGCTTGTACGGTTACTCGCTGGCCTTCACCGAAGGCAACGCCGTGTACGGCAAGTTCGACCGCCTGTTCCTGAACGGCATCTGGGATCCGGCCAAGGCCACCTTCAGCACCGCCGCCACCTTCAGCAAGGGCGTGGTCATTCCCGAGTTCGTGTACGTCGCCTTCCAGGGCACCTTCGCCGCCATCACCTGCGGCCTGATCATCGGCGCCTTCGCCGAGCGCGCCAAGTTCACCGCCGTGCTGGCCTTCGTCGTGCTGTGGTTCACCTTCTCCTACCTGCCGATCGCCCATATGGTCTGGTTCTGGACCGGCCCCGACGCCATCAAGGACGCCACCACGCTGGCGTCCGAAACGGCCAAGGCCGGCTGGATCTGGCAAAAAGGCGCGCTCGACTTCGCCGGCGGCACCGTGGTGCACATCAACGCCGCCGTGGCCGGCCTGGTCGGCGCGATCATGATCGGCAAGCGCGTCGGTTACGGCCGCGAATCGATGGCGCCGCACTCGCTGACGATGACCATGATCGGCGCCTCGCTGTTGTGGGTCGGCTGGTTCGGCTTCAACGCCGGCTCGGCGCTGGAGGCGGGCGACGTCGCCGCCCTGGCCTTCATCAACACCCTGCTGGCCACCGCCACCGCCACCGTGTCGTGGGTGTTCGGCGAGTGGCTGGCCAAGGGCAAGCCCTCGATGCTGGGCGGCGCGTCCGGCGCCGTCGCCGGCCTGGTCGCCATCACGCCGGCCTGCGGCTATGTCGGTCCGATGGGCGCGCTGTTCATCGGCTTGCTCGCCGGTATCGTCTGCCTGTGGGGCGTGAACGGCCTGAAGCGCCTGATCGGCGCCGACGATTCGCTCGACGTCTTCGGCGTGCATGGCGTCGGCGGTATCCTGGGCGCCCTGCTGACCGGTGTCTTCGCCGCGCCCTCGCTGGGCGGCCAGGGCGTCTTCGACTACGTCAGCAACAAGATGTCGGCGGACGCCTACTCGATCGGCGCCCAGGTGTGGATACAGGCGCAAGCGGTCGGCACCACCATCGTCTGGTCGGCCGTCGTCTCCGTCCTCGCCTACAAGCTGGTCGACCTGGTCATCGGCCTGCGCGTGCCGGAAGAAGAGGAGCGCGAAGGCCTCGACATCACCAGCCACGGCGAGTCGGCCTACCACTCCTGATGGATCGCTGCCCGCGCGAGCGGGCACGGCATCGACGGGCGCCCCATGCGGGGCGCCTTTTTGCGTTGAGGGGACTTTAAAACAAGGGTTTTGCCCCGATTTGGGGTACTTGCACGGTAATATAGATAGCTCTATGTGCTCCTGGCTGTGATTCCGGCACATAATTTAAGGATGTAACCATGGTTCCCCACCTCGCCACGGCCCTGACCGGTCCGCTGCTCGACCTCGAAAAGAAAATTCTGTCCGCCACGCCGGCCATTGAGCGCTGGTTCCGCATGGAGTGGCAGGAGCACACGCCGCCCTTCTATTGCTCGGTCGACCTGCGCAACGCCGGCTACAAGCTGGCCCCCGTCGACACCAATCTCTTTCCCGGCGGCTTCAACAACCTGGCCACGGAGATGCTGCCGCTGGCGGTGCAGGCGGCCATGGCCGCCATCGACAAGTATTGCCCGGACGCCCGCAACCTGCTGATGATACCGGAGAGCCACACGCGCAATCCCCATTACCTGCAAAACGTCGCCCGCCTGATGCAGATCTTCCGCCAGACGGGGCTGCACGTCCGGCTGGGCACGCTGAACCCGGAAATCACCCAGCCGACGCCGCTGGCCCTGCCGGACGGCAATATGCTGGTCATCGAGCCGCTGGTGCGCAGCGCCAACGGGCGCCGCCTGGGCCTGAAGGATTTCGATCCCTGCACCATCCTGCTCAACAACGACCTGTCGGCCGGCATCCCCGACATCCTGCAGAACATCCACGAGCAGAGCCTGCTGCCGCCGCTGCACGCCGGCTGGGCGCTGCGGCGCAAGAGCAACCATTTCGCCGCCTACGACGAGGTGGCCAAGAAATTCGGCAAGATGATCGACGTCGATCCGTGGATGCTGAATCCCTTCCACAGCAAATGCAGCGACATCAATTTCCAGGAAGGCGAGGGCGAGGATTGCCTGGCCGCCAACGTCGACGTGCTGCTGGCGAAGATACGCAAGAAGTACAAGGAATACGGCATCAAGGAAAAGCCCTTCGTCATCGTCAAGCCCGACGCCGGCACCTACGGCATGGGCATCATGACGGTCAAGGACGCCAGCGAGGTGCGCGACCTGACGCGCAAGCAGCGCAACAAGATGTCCGTCATCAAGGACGGCAGGGTCGTCACCGACGTCATCATCCAAGAGGGCGTGCCGACCTTCGAGAGCATCAAGGAGGCCGTCGCCGAGCCGGTCGTCTACATGATAGACCGCTACGTGGTGGGCGGCTTCTACCGCGTCCACGCCGAACGCGGCGTCGACCAGAACCTGAACGCGCCCGGTTCGCAGTTCGTGCCGCTGGCCTTCGCGCAGCAGCACGCCGTGCCGGACCTGAAGGCCAAGCCGGGCACGGCCGCGCCGAACCGCTTCTACGTCTACGGCGTCGTGGCGCGCCTGGCCCTGCTGGCGGCCTCGCTGGAGATGGAGCGCACCGATCCGAATCCGGAAGTGTACTAAAGTGTACTAATTAGCAAGCCGGCGAGGCGGCCCCGGCCGCTCTCCCCGGTGCCGTGGGCGAATCTCGGCTAAAATCAGGCATTACCCAGAATGGATGCGCCCATGAAAATAGCTTTCCTCGCCGATCCCTTGGCCGGTTTCAAGATCTACAAGGATTCGACCTACGCCATGATGGTGGAGGCGGCCAAGCGCGGCCATACGGTTTACGCCTTCGAGCAGAAGGAC
>JANXSQ010000012.1 GCA_025356595.1 Janthinobacterium sp.
GGGCGCTGCCGGTGGCGCAGGCCCAAGACTTCATCGCCCGGCTGGTGCCCAGGGTGCAAGCCATCGAGCGGGTGGCGGTGCGCAGCGCGCTCGGCCGGGTGCTGGCGCAGGACCTGATTTCGCCCATCGACGTGCCGGCGCACGACAACTCGGCCATGGACGGCTACGCGCTGCGCAGCGCCGAACTGGACCCTGCCGGCGAAACCCAGTTGTTGGTCAGTGGCACGGCCTATGCCGGCCAGGCCTTTGTCGGCCAGGTGCCGGCCGGACAGGCGCTGCGGATCATGACCGGGGCGCTCATGCCGGCCGGGCTGGACACGGTCGTGCCGCAGGAGTTGACCCGGCTGGGCAGCGACGGCCGGGTCAGCATTCCGGCCGGCGTGGTCCGCCCCGGCGACAACCGCCGGCTGCGGGGCGAGGACCTGGCCCGGGGCGAGGCTGCGCTGCACGCCGGCCGCATCGTCCGCCCGGCCGACCTGGGGCTGATGGCCTCGCTGGGCCAGGCCGAGGTGGCGGTGCTGCGCCGCCTGCGGGTGGCGTTCTTCTCCACCGGCGACGAATTGCGCTCGATCGGCGAGGCGCTCGACGCCGGCAGCGTCTACGACAGCAACCGCTACACCCTGTTCGGCATGCTCAGCCGGCTCGGCTGCGACATCCTCGACATGGGCATCGTCAAGGACGAGCCGCTGGCCCTCGAGGCGGCCCTGCGCAGCGCCTGCGAGAACGCCGACGCCGTGCTGACCTCGGGCGGCGTGTCGGCCGGCGCGGCCGACTACACGCGGCAGATCATGGCCGCGCTGGGCGAGGTCAGTTTCTGGAGCGTGGCGATGCGGCCCGGCCGGCCCCTGGCCTTCGGCAGGATCGCCTCGGACGGCCACAGCGCCTTCCTGTTCGGCCTGCCCGGCAATCCGGTCGCCGTCATGGCCAGCTTCTATTTCTTCGCCCGCCCCGCGCTGCTGCGCATGATGGGCGCCGACGCCACGCCGCCGCCCATGCTGCGGGTGCGCGCCGAGGCGCCCATCCGCAAGCGGCCCGGGCGCACCGAGTATCAGCGCGGCATCCTCTCCCTGGACGCCGAAGGCCGGCAACAGGTGCGCCTCACCGGCGCGCAGGGCTCGGGCATCCTGCGCTCGATGACGGAGGCGAACTGCATGGTCGTGCTGGCCGAGGCGCAGGGCGAAGTCGGCGCCGGCGACCCGGTCGACGTGGTGCTGTTCGACGGCCTGGTCTGAACCGCCGGCGGCGCGCGGGTTGCGCCGCCCGCGCGGCGGGCACCCCGGCGCGTCTTGCGAGATCAATAAAACATTGCCATTAAGAAAAGTTAAATTGTAATAATCGTATTTCCTTCTTGTCATTATAGTTTCCACGGTGATAACATGCGCTTCCGCTGAATTATCTCCTTGTGATTTTAATAATGATAAGCAATAGATCTTCGTTTCCCCTCTTCCGTCGTCTGCTGTGGATTTTCTGCGCGCTGGGCATGCTGTTGGGCGCCGTCGCGCTGACGCCGTTGACGGCGCAGGCGAAAGGCGCCGCGCGCCCCGATGTGCTCGACAACTGCGATTGGAACCGTCCCGGCGTCAATCCCTTCATGGGCGACGTGGTCGGCGCCGTCGACCGCTACAGCGACATCCCGCAGAGCGTGCGCGAGCGCCTCAAGCAACGCATGCGCGAGCGCAACTACGACGAGTTCGTCACCATCAGCCGCGACGCCATCAGCGGCAAGGACAACTACGACGCGCGCATCAGCGACATGCATTTCGGCCCGGGCCGCGTCTGCCGCCAGGTGTCGCGCGCCGGCTGGAGCGAGCAGATGCGGGAACGCGGCATGGTCTATTGCGAGCAGGGCCATTGCATCCTGGTGCCCACGGTGTGCCGCAACGTCAGCCGCATCACCCGTTTGCCGAAGGGCCCGGCGGGCGCCCCCGGCGTGCCGGGCGCGAACGCCGGCATGCCGGACAGCGTGGCGCAGGCGCCCCACGCGCCCCTGGAGGAATTGCACGCCGGCTCGCTGAACGGCGCCGAGCCGCCCGGCGTCGTGCCCGGCGAAGCGCTGAACCTGCCAGGCCTGGTGAACAGCGCCGGCTTCAGCATCGGCCCCGTCGGCGGCGGGTCCTCCCTGTTTTCCGGCAACCCGGGCGATGTCGCCCGCAAGACCGTCACCACCCCCAGCGTGCAACTGCCGCTCTCGCCGGTGCCGGAGCCGGCAACCTGGGGCATGCTGCTGGCCGGACTGGCCATGCTGGCCCTGCTGGCGCGGCGCCGCCGCGCCTGAACCGCGCCGGCCCGCCTACTCGCCGCGCAGGTGCGCCAGCGCCTGCGCCGAGTTGGCGTACAGCGCGGGATCGCGCTCGCTGCGCCGGAAGGCTTGGCCGACATAGGCGCGCATGAAGGTGCTGTGGCTGTAGCGCGTGACGCGGCTGTAGTAGCGCTCGCTCAAGGCGTTCACCATGGCGACGTAGTCGTCCAGCAAATCGGGCAGGATGGTGAAGTTGTCGTAGTTGACGATGGCCGGCACCTTCCGCCCCAGGGGCGCCAGGCGCGCCTCGACCAGCGCGCGGATGGCCTCGATGGTGGCCGGATCGTCCACCCCGAAACCCTCGAAATTGACGAAAAACAACTCCTTGGCCGGGTCGTAGACCAGCCGCTGCTGCAGCGGCAGCGCCAGCAGATCGACCCGCAAACCCATGCCGTCCTCCTCGAAGATGCGGGCGTCCATCAACTTCAGGTGGGCGCTGACGGCGGGCGCGAAGTCCATCTGCGCCAGGATGTCGCGCTCCAGTTCGACGCCGGGCGCGATCTCGATCAGCTCCAGGCCCTGCGCCGCCAGGCGGAACACGCAGCGCTCGGTGATGTAGAGCGCCGTCTGGCCGCGCGCCAGCGCGTGCGCGCCGCTGTAGCTGCGCTGCTCGACCTCCTTGAGCCATTTGCGGCAACTGCCCTCCTGGACGATGTGCAGGCGCCCGCCGCTCACCGTCAGGCTCGGCCCGTCGGCCGAGAAGGTGCCGACGAAGACCACCTTCTTGGCGTTCTGGCTGATGTTGATGAAGCCGCCGGCGCCGGCCAGGCGGCGGCCGAATTTGCTGACGTTGACGTTGCCGTGGCGGTCGGCCTGGGCCAGGCCGAGGATCGCCACGTCGAGCCCGCCGCCGTCGTAGAAGTCGAACTGCGAGGGCTGGTCGATGATGGCGTCGGCGTTGGTGGCGGCGCCGAAGTTCAGGCCGCCGGCCGGCATGCCGCCGATCACGCCCGGCTCGGCCGTCAGCGTCAGCAGGTCGAGCAGTTTTTCCTCGGCGGCCACGGCGGCCACGCCCTCCGGCATGCCGATGCCCAGGTTCACCACATTATTGGCGCGCAACTCCATCAGGGCGCGCCGGGCGATCACCTTGCGCTCGTTCATCGGCATCGGCGCGATGCCGGCCAGCGGCACGCGCAGCTCGCCGGCGAAGGCGGCGCTGTAGGGCTCGACGAAGGTCTGCATATGGTATTCGGGCTTCTCCGCCACCACTACGCAATCGACCAGGATGCCGGGGATCTTCACCTGGCGCGGGTTCAGGCTGCCGCGCTCGGCGAGGCGCTCGACCTGGACGATGACGATGCCGCCGGAATTGTGCGCCGCCATGGCGATGGCCAGCGCCTCCAGGGTCAGCGCCTCGCGCTCCATGGTGACGTTGCCGTTGGCGTCGGCGGTGGTGCCGCGGATGATGCCGACGTGGATCGGCAGGCTCTTGTAGAACAGGTATTCCTTGCCGCCCACCAGCATCAGCTCGACCAGCTCCTCCGTGGTGCGGGCGTTGATTTTGCCGCCGCCGTGGCGCGGATCGACGAAGGTGCCCAGGCCGACCTCGCTCAACTGGCCCGGCTTGCCGCCGGCGATGTCGCGGAACAGGTGGCTGATGACGCCCTGCGGCAGGTTGTAGGCCTCGATCTTGTTGTCCATCGCCATTTTCTGCAGCTTCGGCACCAGGCCCCAGTGGCCGCCGATGACGCGCCGCAGCAAGCCCTCGTGGGCCAGGTGGTTCAGGCCGCGCTCCTTGCCGTCGCCCTGCCCGGCCGCGTAGACCAGGGTCAGGTCGCGCGGGTGGGCCAGGCCGTCGGCCGCCTCGCCGGCGCCGCGCAGGAAGCGCTGCTCGAGCGCCACGGCGATGTTCTCGGCGAAGCCGATGCCGACGAAGCCGCCCGTGGCCACGGTATCGCCGTCGTGGATCAGGCGGACGGCGTCGTGGGCGCTGACCACCTTGTTGCGCTGGGCGCCGCCGTGCAGGCCGGCGGCCGCCGTATCGATGTTGCGAAATGCCATGTCCGCTCCGATCATAAGAATCGACAACAGCGGCGGCGCGGGCGCGCCGCCGGTCTGCGGCAAGGCGCCCGTCAGGGCGGCGCGTCCGCCTCGCCGGCCTCGATTTCCGGGCCCAGCAGCAATTGCGCCGCCTCGCTCGGCAAGGCCTCCACCGACTTCAGTTTGCGCGCCATCTGGCGGCTGCGCACTTCGGCGCTCTCGATATTCTTGGCGGCGCGCTCGAGGGCCAGCTTGGTCTGCGTCAACACATCGCCGAATTTGCCGAACTCCGTCTTCACCGCCCCCAACACCTGCCACACCTCGGACGAGCGCTTCTCCAGCGCCAGCGTGCGAAAGCCCATCTGCAGGCTGTTCAGCAGCGCCGACAGGGTCGACGGCCCGGCGATGCTGACGCGGTGCAGGCGCTGCAACTCGTCGGCCAGGCCGGGGCGCCGCATCACCTCCGCGTACAAGCCCTCGGTGGGCAGGAAGAGGATGGCGAAATCGGTGGTCTGCGGCGGCGCCAGGTATTTCTCCGCGATGCTCCTGGCCTCCAGGCGCACGGCGCGCTCGAGCTCGCGGCCGGCCAGCGCCACGCCGTCGGCGTCGGCCCGCTCGGCGGCCTCGACCAGACGCTCATATTGCTCTTTCGGAAACTTCGCGTCAATCGGCATCCACACCGGCGGGCCGCCCTCCACCGTGCCGGGCAACTTCAGCGCGAACTCGACGCGCGCGCCGCTGCCGGCCACCGTCTCGACGTTCTTGCCGTACTGCTCGACGGTGAGCACTTGCTCGAGCAACATCTCCAGCTGCACCTCGCCCCAGGTGCCGCGCGTCTTGACGTTGGTCAGCACCCGCTTCAGGTCGCCCACGCCGATCGCCAGTTGCTGCATCTCGCCCAGCCCCTGGTGCACCCGCTCGAGCCGCTCCGACACCTGGCGGAAGGACTCGCTCAGGCGCGCCTCCAGGGTCGCGTGCAGTTTCTCGTCGACCGTCTTGCGCATCTCCTCGAGGCGCGCGCCGTTGTCGGCCTGCAGGGCGCCGATCTTCGCCTCCAGCGTCGCGCGCACCTCCAGCATGCGCTGGGCGTTCGACTCCGTTAGCGCCACCAGCGCCTGCTGCATCGAGGCGGCGAAGCCCGCCAGGCTGTGCGCCTGCTCGGCGCGGCCGCTGTGCGCCTGCGCCTGGATCTGCGCGCGCATGGCGTCGAACTGCTGCGCGCCGGCGGCGTGGAACTGCGTCAGGGTCGCCGTCAGCTCCTGGCGCGTGGCTTGGGCCGAGGCTTGCGACTGCAGGCGCAGCTCGCGCTCGGCGCGCTCGATGCGCTCCAGCACGGTTTGCTGGTCGGCGGCGCCGCCGCGCGGGCGCGTCAGGGCGTACAACTGCAGCGCCAGGGCGGCGCCGGCCAGCGCCAGCAGCGCCCAGAATTGAAGAGTGGTCATGGGAATCGAGGGAAAATTAATCGGGCTTGTTGCGCATCCAGTCGGCCGTCTGGAAGAACGACTCCATCAGGCGCAGGCGCAGCGCCTCGTCGATGCCGACGTCCTGCATGGCCCAGGCCATGGCGCGCAACCACTGGTCGCGCTCGCTGGTGCCGATGGCGAAGGGCAAGTGGCGGGCGCGCAGGCGCGGATGGCCGAAACGCTCGACGAACAGATCCGGTCCGCCCATCCAGCCGCTGAGGAAAAAGAATAATTTGTCGCGCGAGCCGTCGGTGGCGGGCGGATGCATGGCGCGGATGCCGGCGAACTCCGGCTCCAGTTCCATCAAATCGTAGAAGCGCTCCACCATCGCGCGCAGCGTGGCCGCGCCGCCCAGCGTCGCATACAAGGAAATTGGTTCAGTCATAGGCGCCATCATAGCGCATGGGGGCGCCGCCGCGGCCGCCCCCGCGCGCGCCGGCGCGCCGCTTACACCAGGGCCAGGCGGCGCAGGCGCCGCGTCGAGGTCCAGGCGCCCAGGTCGACCTCGTCGCGGATCGCCGCGCAGGCGGCCAGGATGCGCGCCACTTCGGCCTCGCCCAGGCCGGAGTTGAGCGTCAGGCGCACCAGGGAACGGTTCTTCGGCGTGGCCGGCGCGCAAAACATGGCGCCGTACACGCCCTGCCGCTCCAGCGCCTTGCGCAGCGCCAGCGTCTTCGGCTCCGGCCCCGCCTCGAGCGCGATGATTTGCTCGCTGCCGTCGTCGACGTTGTAGCCGAGCCCGCGCAGGCCGTCGCGGATGTTCTGCGCGGTATGCCGCAGCGCGGCGCGGCGCGCCTCGGCGCCGCGGATGAAGGCTAGCGCCGCGTCGAACCAGGCCAGTTCGTGGCCCAGCAGGCAGGAGCTGAAGATGGCCGGGCGCGATTCGGCCAGGAAGTAGCCCTTGAAGCGGCTCGAGCAGGTGATGAAGCCGGCGCGCCCGGCGAAGGCCTTGGCCAGCGAGGCGGTGCGGAAGTGCACGCGCTCGCTCAAGCCCCACTGCGCCACCAGCCCGGCGCCCTGCGGCCCGTGCGTGCCCAGCGAATGCGATTCGTCGACGACCACCATGCTGCCGCTGCGTTCGGCCACCTCGAGCACCTCCAGCAGGGGCGCCAGGCTGCCGTTGGTGCTGTACAGGGCGTCGACGACGATGACGCCGCGGCCGTGCTTGCCAACCTGGCGGCGCAGATGCTCGATGTCGTTGTGCAGGAAGGCCACGGCCGGCGCCCCGGCCGCCTGCGCGCCCTCCCACAGCGAGGCGTGCGCCTGCATGTCGAGGTAGACCGGCACCTCCGGCCCGGCGATGCATTGCAGCAGGCCGACGTTGGCGGCCCAGCCCGACTGGGCCAGCACGCCGTCCTCGGCGCCCATGAAGGTGGCGAGTTTTTTCTCCAGTTGGTGCTGCGGGCTGCCGCTTTGCAGGTAGACGGCCGACATCAGCATGGCGCCGCCGCCGGCCAGCGCGTCCATCTGCGCGCGCAGCAGCGCCGGTTCGTTGGCCAGGCACAGATAGTCGTTGCCGGCCACGTAGATGGCGCCGGCCTGGGCCGGCTGCCAGGCGTGCGGATGCTCGCCGCCCAGCAATTGCGCGATGCGCGTCACATGGTGGCCGTCCATGCGCCGCTGGACGAAGTCGGGCAGCGCGTACTCGGCGGCGGAGGAAGAGGGACGGAGTGAGGATTGCGCTTGGGACATCATTTTTCCTTGAAAAGAGAGTGGTTTTCGGGAACTGCCCGAAAACCATGCACCGACAAGGAAGCGTCCGTTTGACGCAGATCAAGCCTCGGAAAGATAGTTGCTTTACCAATGCAATTTAAGTGGATTATGAGCAATTGATTAAAATCAAGCGATCACCATGAGCCCACGATTTCAAGAGCGCTGGCGGCACTGGCAACACGGCCTGGTGCAGTCCCTGCTCGGCCACCAGGATTACGCGGCGACGCGCATCATGCTGCTGGCCGCGCTCGGCACCATCAGCCTGCCCTTGTATTACCTGGTCTGGCGCTTTTTCCTGCAACAGGATTACGAAAGCCTGGTCCTGCGCGGCATCGGCGTGGCCCTGTGCCTGGTCGGCCTGTTCGCGCGTCGCTTCAGCAAGCGCATGCTGGAGATCTACCTGCTGGTCGCCCTCAGCTACATCATTCCCTTCTTCTTCACCTTCATGTTCCTGATGAACCACGCCTCGCCCGTGTGGACCCAATCGCTGCTGGTGGGCCTGATCACCCTGTTCCACTTCGACATGACGATCGCCTGTCTGGCCTACTGCATCGGCACGGCCCTGGCCTGCGTCGGCGCGATCCTGGTCGGCCACGGCGACGCGCTGCTCAGCCGCCCGGTGCTCGAGCAACTGCCGATCCACTGGTTCACCATCGCCGTGCTGTCGGTGGTGAAGGTCGGGCGCGACGTGCTGGAGCAGGAAAAGCTGGCCGGCATGGGCGCCGGCCTGGCCACCGTGGCGCACGAGCTGCGCACCCCGCTGACCAGCGTCGACGCCAATGTGCGCGGCCTGAACCGCATCCTGCAAAAGAGCGCCGGCCACGACGACGCCGACCGCGCGCACGCCCACGACGCCTTGACGCGCATCCAGTTCGAGGTGCGCCACATGAACCACATGATCGACCTGTTCCTGCTCAGCGCCAGCGCCGTCAGCCGCAAGCTGCACCCCAACGAGGCCGTCTCCATGGCCGGCGCGGTGGACGCCGTGATGAAGCGCTATCCCTTCGCCGGCCAGGCGCAGCAGCAGGCGGTGGTGGTCGAGGTGCGCGAGAACTTCGTCTTCGCCGGACAAAGCGAATTGTGCGTGGTCATCCTGCTGAACCTGCTGCGCAACGCCCTGAAGGCGATCCACCGCGCCGGCAAGGGGCGCGTGCGCATCATCGTCGACGGCGGCCACGCCACGCCGCGCCTGCTCTTCATCGACACCGGCTGCGGCATCGCGGCGCGCCGCATGCCGCTGATCTTCCAGCGCTTCTACTCCTACCCGGCGCACAACGGCAGCGGCATCGGCCTGGCCCTGTGCAAGCAAATCGTCGAAGCCTGGAACGCCCGCATCCGCTGCATCTCGCGCGAGACGGCGTACGCCATTTTCGTCCTGGAGTTTCCATCGGGCGCGCCGCGCCCGGCCCACTGAGACCGACCATGCAACTGCCCGTCTACACCCACCCCACCCTGACCGTGCTGATCGACGACAGCGAGTCCTTCCTGCGCAGCCTGTCCTTCCAGCTCGACCCGGCGCTGGCCAACAAGACCTTCCACGACACCCGCGGCGCGCTGCAGTGGTTGCGGCGCAGCGCCCGGCCCAGCGCGCCGCCGCTGCGCGTGCATTTCGACTCGCCCAACCTGCCGCCCGACCACCGCAACGTGGCCGTCGACACCGAGAGCGTCTACCGCATCAGCGGCCAGGCCGGACGCTTCGCGATCCCCTCGGTGCTGGTGGTCGATATTCGATGCCGCAGATGAACGGCGTGGAGTTTTGCGAGGCCGTGCGCGAACTGCCCTGTAAGAAGATCCTGTTCACCGGCGCGGCCGACGAGAAGATCGCCGTGAACGCCTTCAACCGCGGCCTGATCGACCGCTACATCAAGAAAAGCGACGACGACGCGCTCGACACGCTGGAGCTGGAGATCCACGCGCTGCAGAAAGCCTTCTTCGCCGAACAGTCGGAAACCCTGCGCGACGTGCTGCTGCTGCACGACTACCACTTCCTCGACGACCCGGCGCTGGCCGCCGTGGTGCAGGAACTGATACGCCAGCACGGCTTCGTCGAGCATTACATCTTCCCCAACCCGAGCGGCATCCTGTTCTTCGACCGCGACGGCAACGCCCGCCTGATGATCATCGAAACGGCGAAGAGCCTGCAGGCCCAGTACGAGATCGCCCGCGACAGCGACGCCCCGGCCTCGCTGCTGGAGGCGCTGCAGGAGCGCCGCGTGATCCCCTTCTTCTGCGCCGCCGGCGGCGACGGCATGTACACGGCGGCGATCGGCGCCAACTGGTTCCGCTACTGCGCCGCGCCGCGCCTGTGCCAGGGCGCCACCAACTACTTCTGGGCCCTGTTCGAACTGCCCGCGCACTACCTCGAGGAGCCCGTCCACCCCTACGCGCGCTTCCTGCGCGAGCACGCCGCGGCGGCCTGAGCGCCGCCGGGCGGGCCGCCGCCGCCTCAGGCCTCGCGCAGCGTTTCCAGCGGCGGCCGGCGCAGCACCGGGCGCAGGCCCAGCCAGCCGCCGGCGACGGCGCACAGCGCGCCGGCCAGGCCGCCGGCCAGCCAGACGGCGGGCGCGAAGCTCCACTCGAACTTGAACTGATAGGTGGCCAGCGCCCAGCCCAGCGCCGCCGCGCCGCAGGCGGCCAGCAGGCCGGCCAGCGTGCCCACCAGGGCGAACTCGATCATCTGCGCGCGCGCCAGCAGGCGCCGGGTGGCGCCCAGCGCGCGCAGCAAGCCGGCCTCGCGGCTGCGCTCGTCCTGCGAACCCATCAGCGCGGCGTACAGCACCAGCAGTCCCGAGGCCAGCGTGAAGGCGAACAGGAATTCGACCGCCTTGACCACCTGCTCGAGCACGGTCTGCACCTGCTTGAGGACGCCGCCGACGTCGATCAGCGTCAGGTTCGGATAGTCGCGCGTCAGCGCGTTGCCCAGCGCCGCCCGCGCCGCCGGCAGGTGGAAGGCCGTGATCCAGCTTTGCGGCGCGTCCTTCATCGCGGCCGGATTGATGATGACGAAGAAGTTCACCTTCATGGAACCCCATTCCAGCTTGCGCAGGCTGGTCACGCGCGCCTCCACCGGCGCGCCGGCGATGTCGAAGCGCAGCCGGTCGCCCAGCTTCAGCTGCAGGGTCTTGGCGATGCCCTCCTCGACCGAGGCCTCGGCCGGCGCGCCCGGCGCGTCGGCGAACCATTTGCCGGCGACGATCTGGTTCTGTTCCTGCATGCGCGCCATGGTCGACAGATTGAACTCGCGCTCGGCCAGGCTCTTCGCCCGCTCCTCCGTGTAGTTCACCGGCGCGCCGTTCACCGCCACCAGGCGGCCCCGTATCATCGGATACAGGGGCGCGTCGGCGACGCCGGCGCCGGCCAGGCGGCGCGCGATGGCGTCCTTCTGCTCGGGCTGGATATTGATGATGAAGCGGTTCGGCGCGTCGGCCGGGGTGGCCTTGCGCCAGGCCTCCATCAGGTCGCCGCGCACCACCGTCAGCAGCAGCAGCGCCATCAGGCCCAGCGCCAGCGCGACGATCTGCACCACGCTGGCGCCGGGGCGGCGCTGCAGCGCCGTGACGGCGAAGCGCCAGCTCGGCAGGTCGAAGGCGCCGCGCAGCGGCTTCAGCGCCTTCAGGCCCAGCCAGGCGCACAGGGCGAAGACGGCGCCGCCGGCCAGGAAGCCCAGCGCCGTCAGCAGCGCCAGTTGCAGGTCGCCGGCCTGCCACAACAGCAGCAGCAGGAAAACCGCCGCGCCCAGGCCGTAGCTGAGCAGCGCCAGCGCTTGCGGCGCCTCCCGCTCGCGGCGGATGACGCGGTTGTGCGGCACGTTGCGCAACTGGATGATGGGCGGCAGCGCGAAGCCCAGCAGGAGCAGCATGCCGGTGGCCAGGCCCTGCAGGGCCGGCAGCGCGGACACCGGCGGCAGGTCGCTCTGCACCAGCTTGCCCAGCAGTTCCAGCAACACCAGGTGGCCGCCGAAACCCAGCGCCACGCCCAGCGCGCTGCCGGCCAGGCCGACCAGCAGGAATTCGATCAGGTACAGCGCCGTCACCTGGTTTTGCGTCAGGCCCAGGCAGCGCAGCATGGCGCAGGCGTCCAGGTGGCGCAGCATGAAGCGCCGCGCCGCCATCGCCACGGCCACCGCCGCCAGCAGCGCCGAGAGCAGTCCGACCAGCGACAGGAAGCGGTCGGCGCGCTCCAGCGTAGCCTGCATCTCCGGCCGGCCCGAGGCCAGCGAATCGATGCGCACGCCCTTCACGGCGCCGGCCGCGATGCGCGCCTCCAGCCAGCGCTGGTAGGCGGCCACGGCGCCGTCGGGCGCGCCGGGCGGCGCCGCCAGCAGCAGGCGGTAGGTGACGCGCGAGCCCGGCTGCACCAGCCCGGTGGCCGCCAGATCGCCCAGCGCCAGCATCACGCGCGGGGCGAAATTGAGGAAGGAGGCGCCGCGGTCGGGTTCCGCGGCGATCAGTTGGGCGATCCGGAAGCGCCCCTCGCCGAGGCGGATGGTGTCGCCCACGGCCGCCTTCAGGCCGGGCAGGATGGCGGCGTCGACCCACACCGTGCCGGGCGCCGGAACGGCGTCGGCGGCCACGCCGACACCGTCCGCCGCCTGCGCCGCCGAGGTGCTGATTTTGAGCTTGCCGCGCAGCGGATAGGCGGCCGAGACGGCCTTCACCGAGGCCAGTTGCGAGAGCGAGGCCTCGCCCTCGCCGGCCTGCGCCATGCTGGGGAAGACCACCGTCTGCGCCATTCCCAGGCCGCGCCGCTCGGCCTCGCGCAACCAGGCCGGCGGCGGCGGCAGGTCGGCGTTGAGCACCAGGTCGGCGCCCAGCAACTGGTGGGCGTCGCGGTTCAGGCCGGCGCGCAGGCGGTCGACGAAGAAGCCCACCGCCGACAGCGCGGCGACGGCCACGACGAGGGCCACGAGCAGGAAGCGCAACTGGCCGGCGCGCCAGTCGCGCGCGGTCATTTTCAGGGACAGGCGCAGCATCGCGCGCGCCTAGCGGGAAGCGAAGAAGGCGTCCACCGCGTCAAGGTAACGCTGCTTGACGTCGGCCGGCAGGAAGGCGGCCTGGAAGCCGTTGCGCGCCAGGCGCTGCGCGTGCGCCAGGCCCAAGGGCAAGGCCTCGAACAGGGCGATGAAATTGGCGTTCATGTAGCCGCCGAAATAGGCCGGGTCGTCGGAGTTGACGGTCACCAGCAGGCCGGCCTCGAGCAGGCGCAGCAGGTTGTGCTCGGCCATCGTGTCGAACACGCGCAGCTTGGTGTTCGACAGCGGGCACACCGTCAGGGCGATCTGCTCGCGCGCCAGGCGCGCCGTCAGCGCGGCGTCCTCCAGGCAGCGCACGCCGTGGTCGATGCGCTCGACGCGCAGCAGGTCGAGCGCCGTCTCGATGTAGGCCGGCGGGCCCTCCTCGCCGGCGTGGGCGACCAGATGGAAGCCCAGTTCGCGGCAGCGGGCGAAGACGCGGGCGAATTTTTCCGGCGGATTGCCCACTTCGGAAGAATCGAGGCCGATGCCGATGAACTTGTCGCGGTGGGGCAGGGCCGCCTCCAGCGTGGCGAAGGCGTCCTCCTCCGACAGGTGGCGCAGGAAGGACAGGATCAGCGTCGCGCTGACGTCGCTGTCCCGGCAGGCGCGGTGCAGGCCGTTGACGACGTCGGCCATCGGCACGCCGCGCGCCGTGTGGGTCTGCGGATCGAAGAAGATCTCCGCGTGCAGCACCTTGTCGGCCGCCGCGCGCGCCAGGTAGGCGCTGCCCATGTCGTAGAAATCCTGCTCCTTGAGCAGCACGCTGGCGCCGGCGTAGTAGATGTCGAGGAAGGATTGCAGGTCCTCGAAGGCGTAGGCGGCGCGCAGCGCCTCCACCGAGGGGTAGGCCAGCGCCACGCCATTGCGCTCGGCCAGGGCGAAGATCAGTTCCGGTTCCAGCGAACCCTCGATGTGGATATGCAGTTCGGCCTTCGGCATCTGCTGCAGGGTGGCGCGCAATTGGTCGTTCATCATCATTTTTTCCTCTGTTCGGTGGCTCGCGATATCAATACGAAGGCATCTTAGCGCAAGACGGCCGGCGCCATCCGCCGCGGCCGCGTTTTGCTGCGCCGCAGCGCCGCGCGGACGCCGCGCCGGCCGCGCCGGAGTGGCGCCCGAAGTGTCGTTTTATGCGCCTGCAAATACCATAAAATCCACTGGAATTTCGCCAACTATTTTCACTTTACCCAATAAAATCAAGCATTTACATTAAGGTATTAAGGATATGGCGACATATCTTTTGACTTCCTGAACTAATAGAGCAATAATAAATTTCAATGGCGTAAGATGGTTCATCCAGACCCGCTCCGGGCCGGCCGGCAGGGCCGCCGGGGCGCTCAAAACAAGAACATTCGGGAGTTGCACAGATCAGGCCAGGCGGCGGCGCGGCACGCGCAATGCCGTTAATAGTGACTAGCAGGTTTACATTAAAGGACATTCAAATGACCATTTTTGACAACTACGCAGCGCGCTACGAGCGTACCCGGGAAGAGGAAATGTCCCTCTCCGAATATCTGGCCCTGTGCAAGAAGGACCGCCTCACCTACGCCAGCGCGCCCGAGCGCATGCTCGCCGCCATCGGCGAGCCGAGCCTGGTCGACACGCGCAACGACACGCGCCTGTCGCGCATCTTCGCCAACAAGGTCATCAAGATCTACCCGGCCTTCCGCGAGTTCTACGGCACCGAGGAGGTCATCGAGCAGGTGGTCTCCTACTTCCGCCACGCCGCCCAGGGACTCGAGGAGCGCAAGCAGATCCTCTACCTGCTCGGCCCCGTCGGCGGCGGCAAGTCCTCGATCGCCGAAAAGCTCAAGGCGCTGATGGAGCACGTGCCCTTCTACTGCCTGAAGGGCTCGCCCGTCAACGAGTCGCCGCTCGGCCTGTTCAACGAGGAGGAGGACGGCGTCATCATGGAGGAGGACTACGGCATCCCGCGCCGCTACCTGCGCAACATCCCCTCGCCCTGGGCCGTCAAGCGCCTGCACGAGTACAACGGCGATATCAACCAGTTCCGCGTCGTCAAGCGCTACCCCTCGGTGCTGAAGCAGATCGCCATCTCGAAAACCGAGCCGGGCGACGAGAACAACCAGGACATCTCCTCGCTGGTGGGCAAGGTCGACATCCGCAAGCTGGAGGACTACGCCCAGGACGATCCGGACGCCTACAGCTATTCCGGCGGCCTGTGCCTGGCCAACCAGGGCCTGATGGAGTTCGTCGAGATGTTCAAGGCGCCCATCAAGGTGCTGCATCCGCTGCTGACCGCCACCCAGGAGGGCAACTACAAGGGTACCGAGGGCTTCGGCGCCATTCCCTTCGACGGCATCATCCTGGCCCACTCCAACGAGTCGGAGTGGAAGACCTTCAAGAACAACCGCAACAACGAGGCCTTCCTCGACCGCATCTACATCGTCAAGGTGCCCTACTGCCTGCGCGTCACCGACGAGATCAAGATCTACGACAAGCTGGTGGCCAACTCCTCGCTGCTGAAGGCGCCCTGCGCCCCCGGCACCCTGAAGATGATGGCCCAGTTCGCGATCCTGTCGCGCCTCAAGGATCCGGAGAATTCCAGCATCTTCAGCAAGATGCTGGTGTACGACGGCGAGAACCTGAAGGACACCGATCCGAAGGCCAAGTCGATGCACGAATACGTCGACTACGCCGGCGTCGACGAGGGCATGAACGGCCTGTCGACCCGCTTCGCCTTCAAGATCCTCTCGAAGGTGTTCAACTTCGACACCACCGAGGTAGCCGCCAACCCGGTCCACCTGCTGTACGTGCTCGAGCAGCAGGTCGAGCGCGAGCAGTTCCCGCCGGAGACCGAGCAGCGCTACTTCTCCTACATCAAGGAGCATCTGGCGCAGCGCTACGTCGAGTTCATCGGCAAGGAGATCCAGACCGCCTACCTGGAGAGCTATTCCGAGTACGGCCAGAACATCTTCGACCGCTACGTCACCTTCGCCGACTTCTGGATACAGGACCAGGAATACCGCGACCCGGACACCGGCGAGAGCTTCGACCGGGAATCGCTGAACAACGAACTGGAGAAGATCGAGAAGCCGGCCGGCATCTCCAACCCCAAGGACTTCCGCAACGAGATCGTCAACTTCGGCCTGCGCGCGCGCGCCTCGAACGGCGGCAAGAACCCGGCCTGGACCAGCTACGAGAAGTTCCGCACCGTGATCGAGAAGAAGATGTTCTCGAACACCGAGGAATTGCTGCCGGTGATCTCCTTCAACGCCAAGGCCAGCGCCGACGACGCCAACAAGCACGCCGACTTCGTCGCCCGCATGGTGGAAAAAGGCTATACGGCCAAGCAGGTACGGCTGTTGTGCGAATGGTATCTGCGCGTGCGCAAGTCGTCCTAAGCCGGCAGTGGGATAAGCTGGGTTCGGCGGCGCGCAGCCGCCGGCCCGGTCCGACCGCCGCAACAATCGCAGCAGGAGGCACGTTTTGACTTACCTCATTGATCGTCGTTTGCAGAGCAAGAACAAGTCCGCCGTCAACCGCGAACGCTTCTTGCGGCGTTACAAGAGTCAGATCAAGGACGCGGTCGGGCGCGCCATCAAGGGGCGTTCGATCACCGACATTGAAAATGGCGAGAAGGTCTCGATCCCCGTCAAGGACGTCGGCGAGCCCTCCTTCGGCCACGCCCACGGCGGGGTGTGGGAAACCATCAATCCGGGCAACAAGGAGTACCAGAAGGGCGACCAGATCGCCCGGCCGAAGAGCGGCGGCGGCGCCGGGCGCGGCAAGGCCGGCAACAGCGAGCAGCCCAGCGAGGACGATTTCATCTTCGAACTCTCGCGCGAAGAGTTCATGAACTACTTCTTCGAGGACCTGGAACTGCCGCACATGGTCAAGACCCAGTTGACGGCGACGACGGAATTCAAGAACCAGCGCGCCGGCTACAATATGTCGGGCACGCCGTCCAACATCCACGTGCTGCGCTCGCTGCGCGGCGCGCTGGGGCGGCGCATCGCCGTCGGCGGCAGTTCGCGCAAGCGCCTCATCGAGGCCGAGCGCGAGCTGGAGGAATTGCTGCTGCTGGGCGCGCCCGACGAGGATGAGCGCGTGCTCGAGCTGCGCCGCCTGATCCACCACCTGCACACGCGCCTGCTGGCGATTCCCTTCATCGACCCGTTCGACCTGCGCTACAGCAACCGCATCAAGGTGCCCAAGCCGATGTCCCAGGCCGTGATGTTCTGCGTCATGGACGTGTCCGGCTCGATGGACGAGAGCCGCAAGGACACCGCCAAGCGCTTCTTCATCCTGCTCTACCTCTTCCTCAAGCGCGCCTACGACAAGATCGAGGTGGTCTTCATCCGCCACCACACGGCCGCCGCCGAGGTCGACGAGAACGAGTTCTTCAATTCGCGCGAATCCGGCGGCACCGTGGTCTCTTCGGCCCTGCACCTGCTCAACGCCATCCTCGAGGAGCGCTACGGCGCCGGCCAGTGGAACAGCTACGTGGCCCAGGCCTCGGACGGCGACAACTGGGACAACGACTCGGTGCTGTGCCGCCAGCTCTTGATCAACACCATCATGCCGAAGGTGCAGTACTACACCTACGTCGAGATCACCGACGGGCCGCAGCAAAACCTGTGGGAGCAGTACACCCAGGTGCTCGAGCACCACGCCCACTTCGCCATGCAGAAGATCGTCACGCCGGCCGACATCTATCCGGTGTTCCGCGAACTGTTCAAGAAACAGGTCAAATGATGAACATGATGAGCAAGAAACCCGTGCACCCGCGCGCCCTGCCCGAGCAGTCGGAATGGACCTTCGAACTGATCGAGCAGGCCCACGAGGAGATCCGCCGCGTCGCCGCCGACTTCGGCCTCGACACCTATCCCAACCAGCTGGAGATCATCACCGCCGAGCAGATGATGGACGCCTACACCTCGGTGGGCATGCCGGTCTCCTACAACCACTGGTCCTTCGGCAAGCACTTCCTGTCCACCGAGAAGAGCTACAAGCGCGGCCAGATGGGCCTGGCCTACGAGATCGTCATCAACTCCAATCCCTGCATCGCCTACCTGATGGAGGAGAACAGCCTGACCATGCAGGCGCTGGTGATCGCCCACGCCGCCTACGGCCACAACTCCTTCTTCAAGGGCAATTACCTGTTCCGCACCTGGACCGACGCCGACGCCATCGTCGACTACATGGTCTTCGCCAAGAACTACATCAGCGAATGCGAGCAGCGCCACGGCGTCGAGGCCGTCGAACTGCTGCTCGACTCCTGCCACGCGATCCAGAACTACGGCGTCGACCGCTACAAGCGCCCGGCCAAGCTGTCCATGGCGCAGGAATACGCGCGGCAGAAGGAGCGCGAGGCCTACGTGCAGTCGCAGATCAACGAATTGTGGCGCACCCTGCCGCGGCGCGACGAGGAGGAGGTCAGCAAGGCCTCGCCGCGCTTCCCCCCCGAACCCGAGGAGAACCTGCTCTACTTCATCGAAAAATACGCGCCGCTGCTGGAGCCGTGGCAACGCGAGATGGTGCGCATCGTGCGCAAGATCTCGCAATACTTCTATCCGCAGCGCCAGACCCAGGTGATGAACGAGGGCTGGGCCACGTTCTGGCACTACACCATCCTCAACAAACTGTACGACGAGGGCGTGGTGGGCGACGGCTTCATGATGGAATTCCTCAAGAGCCACACCAACGTCGTCTACCAGCCGCCCGTCACCAGCCCCTACTACAGCGGCATCAACCCCTACGCGCTGGGCTTCGCGATGATGAGCGACATCCGCCGCATCTGCGAGCACCCCAGCGAGGAGGACCGCGCCTGGTTCCCCGACCTGGCCGGCAGCGACTGGCGCGCCAGCCTCGACTTCGCGATGCGCAACTTCAAGGACGAGAGCTTCATCGCCCAGTACCTGTCGCCCAAGCTGATCCGCGAGTTCCACTTCTTCGCCGTGCTCGACGACGACAAGAACGACAAGCTGGCCGTCTCGGCCATCCACGACGAGGCCGGCTACCGCTATGTGCGCCAGCAACTGGCCGAGCAGTACAACCTGGGCAACCGCGAGCCGAACATCCAGGTCTGGTCCGTCAACACCCGCGACGACCGCGCGCTGACGCTGCGCCACACGCAGTTCCAGCGCCGCCCCCTGAGCGGCCAGGCCGAGGAGGTGCTCAAGCACGTGGCGCGCCTGTGGGGCTTCGACGTCCACCTCGACACGGTCGACCCGGCCGGCAAGGTGCTCAGCACGATCGAGTGCAAGCGCGAAAAACGCGCCCGCAACGCCTAGTCCCGGCGGCGCCGCTCCTATATATATATATGCGGAGTGGCGCCGGCGGGCGCAAACGGCGCCCGCGGCAAATTTGATAAAACTCAAACACAGCGCATAAATCTCCCCCCGCGCGGCGCGTCGCCGAGCGCCGCCGGCCTCCTCCGCAGTCCTCCCCCAGAGTGAAAAAACCCGGAAGCGCCGCCGCCGCCGTCCGTTCGCGCACGATCGTGCAAATTTAGCATTATTTTTACGATACGGGTATAGTCAAGTTGGGCGCAAAACCCGACAAATGGGAGGGGTGATAGATTATCCTTATGCAACATTGAAAACAGAACATCACGGCCATCCAGCCTGATATTTCAAAATTTAATTCTGCGATTTGGAGGCATCGAGAAACTTACGGACCTTGGCAAAAAACCAGCGCGAAAATATTATCAAATACTCTATTTAAATCGACCAGAACCCAGCAGGGATGCGGCCCCCGCGCATTTTGGGCGCTCGAAAAGCATGCGAAATTTAACCGGTTTTAGGCGTTAAAATTCTATGTGAAATAAAGTATTCGTATGTATAATTCGCCGACGTCCCGGATGCGGCTGGTGTTTTTTTGCCGTCATTTAGGGGTTCAGTTGCAACAAGAGAGTTGGTATTGGAGAAAGCAGGCATGAATTTTTCGAACGAGAAGAGTACCGGGAAGAACTACACAGGAATCACTGTAGTCATCCTGTTGCATGTCCTGGTCGCGTACGGAGTCGTATCCGGCTTGGGTAAGCGTATGGTCGCCAAAGTGACTGACGCTGTGGAGACCAAAATAATTGAGGAAGTAAAACCGCCTCCGCCGAAAGATCTCCCGCCGCCACCGCCGCCGCCAGAAATGAAGGCGCCCCCGCCGCCATTCATTCCGCCAGTCGAGGTGAACGTACAGCAACCGCCACCGCAACAGAACGTCATTGCCAATACAAGCACGGCCAAACCGGCGAGCACCGATCTGGCCCGTCCGGCACCGCCGGCGGCGCCGGCGGCCCCTCCGGGACCGTCGAAATCGGTGCATATCCCTGCCGTGGCCGACTTCAACGTGTGCGCCCTGCCTGAATGGCCGAAGGCTTCACTGCGCAATGAGGAAGTCGGCACCGTGACGCTGTCCTTCCTGATTGGCGTCGACGGCCGTGTCGCCGATTCCAAGATCGTGAAATCAAGCGGTTTCAGGGATCTGGATAAAGCGGCCGTGGTTGGGATTTCCAAATGCAAATTCAAGCCCGGCACCACTGATGGCAAGCCGGAACAAGCCTGGATGCAAATGCAATATGTCTGGAAGCTGGAATAAAACCGAGGCCGTCATACCGCCTCAACCTGTGATTTCGTTGTCATTATGTTCAGCGATCTGATTATTTTAAATTTTGGAGGAAGCATGTTTAAGAATACCCGTTTGTCCGCTTTTTTTGCCGCGGTTTTGTTCTCCGTCACCGCCGCCACCGCGCTGGTAGCCGCCCCGGCCTTCGCTGAAGAGCCAGCCTCGGCCGCCGTCTCGGCGCCGGCCGCCGCCCCAGCGGACGCGGCCGTGGCCGCCCCGGCAGCCTCGGCCCCCGCCGAAGCCGCCAAGGAAGAAGTCAAGAACCCCTTCGGCATCGAAGCGGTCTGGAACGAAGGCGGCGTCGTGCCGCGCGCCACCATCATCATCCTGTCCCTGATGTCGATCGGCAGCTGGTACATCATCGTCGTGAAACTGATCGACCAGATGAAGATCTTCAAGCAAGCGAAAGAAGTGTCCTCCAAGTTCTGGAAATCGCCGTCGATCGCCGCCGGTTCGGCAGCCCTGAAAGAAGGCAGCCCGTTCCGCTTCATCGCCGAGTCCGGCACCAAGGCCACCGCCCACCATGACGGCGCGCTGCTGGAACAAATCGATCTGTCGACCTGGGTGACGATGTCGATCCAGCGCGCCGCCGATAAGGTCCAATCGCGTCTGCAAGACGGTCTGTCCTTCCTGGCCACCGTCGGTTCGACCGCGCCGTTCATCGGCCTGTTCGGCACCGTCGTCGGTATCTACACCGCGCTGACCAACATCGGCATGACCGGTAACGCCTCGATCGACAAGGTCGCCGGTCCCGTCGGCGAAGCGCTGATCATGACCGCCTTCGGTCTGCTGGTCGCCGTTCCCGCCGTGCTGGGCTACAACTGGCTGGTGCGCCGCAACAAGACCGCGATGGAAGACGTGCGCTCCTTCAGCGCCGACGTCCACTCGGTACTGATCTCCGGCGCCATGTCGACCAGCGAAGCCGGCCGTGCCGCCGGCGCTAAAAAGATTGGATAAGAATCATGTCGATGTCCGTCGGCTCCGACAGCGGAGATGAAGACCAAGTAATGTCCGAAATCAACACGACGCCGCTAGTCGACATCATGTTGGTTTTGCTGATCATTTTCTTGATTACCAGTCCGGTTGTGCTCAAATTGCAGAAGATTGCCCTGCCGTCGGAGATCAACCAGACTTTGAAAACAAAGCCCACCAACATCAACATCGTCGTCAACAAGGATGGTGAGATGTACTACAACCAGACGAAAATGAGGGACACCAGTGCCTTGTTCGACATGTTGAAGGTTGAAGCAGTCAAAGTACCGCAGCCGGAAGTGCATGTGCGTGGCGATCAGAACACCCGCTACGAATTCATCGGCAAGGTTATTTTCACTACTCAGCGGGCTGGCATCCAGAAGGTCGGCTTCGTCACCGAACCGCCTGATAAGGGCTAGGAGCGCGACGGCCGCCGGCGCGCCGGCGGCCGTTTCGACTCCGCCCCGGGGCCGCGCCAGCGGCTCCGCAGCCAGTTGGACTTCTTAAAAGGAAACACCATGAGTATGAATGTCGGTTCGGGCGGCGCCAAGAACGCCGATCCGGAACCAATGATGGAAATGAACATGACCCCCCTCATCGACGTGATGTTGGTGTTGATTATCATGTTGATCATCACGATTCCCAAGCAAAACCACTCGGTGAACTTGAACATGCCGGTCGGCACCCCGCCGCCACCGACCAAGGAACCCGTGGTCGTGACGATCGATGTCGATTTCGACGGCACCATCCTGTGGGACAACCAGGTGGTCGCGGACCGTCCGGCCCTGGAAGCGAAGCTGAACGCCGTCGCGGCGCAGGCGGACCAGCCGGAAGTGCATCTGCGGCCGAACAAGCTGGTGGCCTACAAGGTCGTGGCCGGCGTGATGGCTTCGGCCCAGCGTCTGGGCGTGACCAAGATCGGCATGGTCGGCAACGAGCAGTTCCAGTAAGCGTCCCATCAGCAAGTTCTCTTATTTTCTAAACGACACGGCAGGGTAATCCTGCCGTGTCGCTTTCTACGAAAGAATTCTCCATGACCAAGTTTCGTCTCGCTCATCTCGGCCTGGTAATGGCCGCCATCGGCTTCACCGCGGCCACGCCCATTCTCGGCCTGAGCCCGCTCGCCCACGCCGCCGACAGCGTGCGCGCCGAAGTGGGGAAGCCGCTGCAGGAAGCCCAGAAACTGGCCTCCTCGGGCAAGAACAAGGAAGCGCTGGCCAAATTGCGCGAAGCCGATAACATCGGCGGCAAGACCCCATTCGAGACCTACCAGATCGAGCGCGTGCGCGCCTCGGCCGCCGCCGCCTCCGGCGACAACGACGCCGCCATCAAGGCCTTCGAGTTCGTCGTCAACTCCGGCCGCCTGTCGGCCGCCGAAGCGCCGAAATTCACCCAGGCCCTGGCCGGCATGTACTACCGCGCCAAGGACTGGCCGAAAGCCATCACCTGGATCAACCGCTCGCTGAAGGACAGCGACACGCCGCAGATGCGCGAATTGCTGATCCAGACCTACTACGTCAGCGGCAACTACGCGGCGGCGGCCAAGGAATTGCAGGCCGGCGGACGCGGCCTGTCCGAAGGCCAGTTGCAAATGCTCGCCAACATACAGTTGAAGCAGAACGACAAGGCCGGCTACGTCGCCACCCTGGAAAAACTGGCCGGCGGCTATCCGAAGACCAGTTACTGGGCCGACCTGCTGAACCGCGTCACCGGCAAGCCGGGTTTCTCGGAGCGCCTGTCGCTGGACGTCTGGCGCCTGAAAATGGTCAACGGCCTGATCACCAAGCCGGGTGAATACATGGAAATGTCGCAACTGGCCCTGCAGGCGGGCAATCCGGCCGAGGCCCTGAAGATCGTCGACCAGGGTTACAAGAAAGGCGTGCTGGGCACCGGCGGCGACGCGCCGCGCCACCAGCGCCTGAAGGACCTGGCCGTCAAGACGCAGGCCGACAACGCCAAGAGCGGCGGCGCCGCCGAAGCCGAACTGCTCAAGAACAAGGATGCCGACGGCTTGGCCGCCATGGGCTACGCGCAGGTCAGCAACGGCGAGGCCGAGAAGGGCCTGGCGCTGATGAACACGGCCGTCAAGATGGGCACCCTGAAGCACGCCGACGAGGCCAAGCTGCATCTGGGCATCGCCTACGCCAACGCCGGCAAGAAAGCCAACGCCCTGTCGGCCTTCAAGACCGTGCAGGGCAACGACGGCGCCGCCGACCTGGCGCGCTACTGGGTGCTGAACCTGAACCACCCGATGTAATCGTCGCCGCGTTTCCGGCGCTTGCCGCACGAAAAGCGTTGTCCGCCTCCCGCGGGCAACGCTTTTTTCATCATTTTGCCGGCCTGAATGGGCCGGCGCCGGCCCTTGCTGGTGTGAATCACCCAAACTGTCCGTATAATCCCCCATTTAGCGACAGTTTTTCACTACGATTCCTATGAAGGTATTCCGAGGACTTCCCAATGCCCAAGCGCGGGCGCCCTGCGCCCTGACCATCGGCAACTTTGACGGCGTCCATGTCGGCCACCAGGCTTTGCTGGCGCGCGTGCGCGCCGCCGCCGACGCCCTCGGCCTGGAGGCGGCCGTGATGACGTTCGAGCCGCATCCGCGCGAATTCTTCGCCGCCCGCGCCGGCGCGCCGTCGAAGGCGCCGCCGCGCATCGCCAATTTGCGCGACAAGCTGCAATCGCTCTCCGACGCCGGCGCCGACCGCGTCATCGTCGAGCATTTCAGCGCCCAGTTCGCCGCCCTGACGCCGCAGGAGTTCACCGAGAAGGTGCTGGTCGAGGGCCTGCACGTGAAGTGGTTGATGGTCGGCGACGACTTCTGCTACGGCGCCAAGCGCGCCGGCGACGTCGCCATGCTGCACCAGGCCGGCGCGCGCTACGGCTTCCACGTCGAGACCCTGCCGACGGTGATGAACAACAGCGAGCGCATCTCCTCCTCGGCCGTGCGCGCGGCGCTGGCGGCGGGCCGCTTCGGGCACGCCGAACAATTGCTGGGCCACCCCTACGCCATTTCCGGGCATGTGATCCACGGCCAGAAACTGGGCCGCACCCTGGGTTTTCCCACCCTCAACCTGCGCGTCGCCCACCGCCCCGCGCTGGCCGGCATCTTCATCGTCCAGGTGCACGGCCTGGCCGCGCGGCCCCTGCCGGCCGTGGCCAGCCTGGGCGTGCGCCCCACCGTCGACGACAGCGGCCGCGTGCTGCTGGAGGTGCACCTGTTCGACTTCGCCCAGTCCTGCTACGGCAAGCTGGTGCGCGTGGAATTCCTCGCCAAGCTGCGCGACGAGGAGAAATACGTCGACCTGCCCACCCTCACCGAGGCCATCGCGCGCGACGCCGCGCTGGCGCGCGCCTACTTCGCCAAACGCAGCGGCGCCGTCACCGCGACCGACCGAATTTGACGGTCCCTCATTCGCGCGGAGCCGCGCCACCGTCCACCGCACATCCACACCGCAACACACCCTGAAGAAAAAATATGTCCGATAACAGCACACCCGTCACGCCGAAGCCGCAAAAATCCGCCAAGAAGCCCGACAGCAAATACCCGGTCAACATGACCGAGACGCCCTTCCCGATGCGCGGCGACATGGCCAAGCGCGAGCCGCAATGGGTCCAGCAATGGCAGGACAAGAAGGTCTACCAGCGCATCCGCAAGGCCGCCGCCGGCCGGCCGAAATTCATCCTGCACGACGGCCCGCCCTACGCCAACGGCGACATCCACCTGGGCCACGCCGTCAACAAGATCCTCAAGGACATCGTCGTCAAGTCGCGCACCATGGCCGGCTTCGACGCGCCCTACGTGCCGGGCTGGGACTGCCACGGCATGCCGATCGAGATCCAGATCGAAAAACTGTACGGCAAGAACCTGCCCACGGCCGAGGTGCTGAGCAAGGCGCGCGCCTACGCCGCCGAGCAGGTGGAGCGCCAGAAGGCCGGCTTCATCCGCCTCGGCGTGCTGGGCGAGTGGGACAATCCCTATCTGACCATGGCGCACGGCAACGAGGCCGACGAATTGCGCGCCCTCGGCCAGTTGCTGGAGAAAGGCTATGTCTACCGCGGCCTGAAGCCGGTCAACTGGTGCTTCGACTGCGCCTCCGCGCTGGCCGAGGCCGAAGTCGAATACCAGGACAAGCGCGACCCGGCCATCGACGTCGGCTTCAGCTTCGCCGAGCCGGCCAAGCTGGCCGCCGCCTTCGGCCTGCCGGCCCTGCCGCACGCCAAGGGATTCATCGTCATCTGGACCACCACGCCCTGGACCATCCCGTCCAACCAGGCCCTCAACGTGCATCCGGAAATCAGCTACGCGCTGGTCGAGACCAGCCGCGACGGCCAGCCTTTGCAACTGCTGCTGGCGGCCGACATGGTGCCGGCCGGCCTGGAGCGCTTCAAGCTCGAGGGCAGGATCATCGCCACCTGCCTTGGCGCGGCGCTGGAGGGCATCCGCTTCGGCCATCCGCTGGCCGCGCGCGACGCCTTCTACGACCGCACCTCGCCGATGTACCTGGCCGACTACGTCACCACCGAGAGCGGCACCGGCGTGGTCCACTCGGCGCCCGCCTACGGCCTGGACGACTTCATCTCCTGCAAGGCGCACGGCATGCAGGACGACGCCATCCTCACCCCGGTCATGGGCGACGGCAAATTCGCCTCGACCCTGCCGCTGTTCGGCGGCCTGAGCATCTGGGAAGCCTCGAAGCCGATCTGCGACGCGCTGCGCGAAGCGGGCGCCCTGTTCGAGCTGAAGATGTTCGCCCACAGCTATATGCACTGCTGGCGCCACAAGACGCCGATCATCTACCGCGCCACCTCGCAGTGGTTCGCCGGCATGGACGTGACGCCCAGGGACGGCGGCCCGACCCTGCGCGAGACGGCCCTGCAGGGCATCGCCGACACCAAGTTCTTCCCCGACTGGGGCCAGGCGCGCCTGCACGGCATGATCGTCAACCGGCCCGACTGGACGCTGTCGCGCCAGCGCCAATGGGGCGTGCCGATGGCCTTCATCGTCCACAAGGAAACGGGCGAGCTGCATCCGCGCACCCCCGAGCTGCTGGAACAGGTCGCCAAGCTGATCGAACAGGACGGCATCGAAGCCTGGCTGAAACTCGACATCGCCGAGCTGCTGGGCGACGAGGCGGCCATGTACCAGAAGAACAAGGACACCCTGGACGTCTGGTTCGACTCCGGCACCACGCACCAGACGGTGCTGGGCGGCCCGGCCGGCCAGGGCTCGCACGCCGGCCAGCTGCAGTTCCCGGCCGACCTGTACCTGGAGGGCTCGGACCAGCACCGCGGCTGGTTCCACTCCTCGCTGCTGACGTCCTCGATGCTGAACGGCCGGCCGCCCTACAAGGCGCTGCTGACGCACGGCTTCACGGTCGACGGCGAGGGCAAGAAGATGTCCAAGTCGCTGGGCAACACGATGGCGCCGCAGAAAATCTCCGACACCCTGGGCGCCGACATCCTGCGCCTGTGGGTCGCCTCGACCGATTACACGGGCGAGCTGTCGATCTCCGACGAGATCCTCAAACGCGTGACCGAATCGTATCGCCGCATCCGCAACACGCTGCGCTTCCTGCTCGCGAATACGTCCGACTTCGACCCGGCCAAGCACATGGTGCCGACCGCCGACCTGCTCGAGATCGACCGCCACGCGCTCGCCAGCATGGCCGCGCTGCAGGCCGACATCCTGCGCCACTACACGGTCTATGAATTCCATCCGGTGATCTCCAAGCTGCAGAACTACTGCTCGGAAGACCTGGGCGGCTTCTACCTCGACATCCTGAAAGACCGGCTCTACACGACCGCGCCGGGCTCGCTGGCGCGCCGCAGTGCGCAGACCGCGCTTTGGCACATCTCGCAGGCGATGCTGCGCTGGAT
>JANXSQ010000013.1 GCA_025356595.1 Janthinobacterium sp.
GCCGGCCCGGCGGGCGCGCGCCGCGCCGGTGACGGCACTGGCGGCGGTGCGCAAGACGCCGCCGCGGCTCGCCGCCAGGGCCGCGCCGCGTCCGGCGCCGGCGAAGGCGGGCGGGGTGGAGGAATGGGAAGAATTTTGACCATGCGACGCTTGTCGCAGAAAGCGCTTGACGCTGTGTGACCTTTGTCACATACTTGCTCCGTTAGTCACATTTAAGTCACATACGGAGCAATGCCATGTCTATACCCTCGGTTACCGAATTGAGCCTCTTGAAAGCCTTGTGGCGGCAGCAGCCGCTGAGCGCGCGCGAAATCCACGAGCGCGTCGCCGACGAGCTGGCCTGGTCGTTTTCCTCGACCCGCAAGACGCTCGAGCGCATGCTCGACAAGCAGATGCTCGAGCAGCGCAGCGAGCACGGCGTGCTGGTCTACCAGGCGGCGCTGGAGAAGGTGGCCACGCTGGCCGCCTTCGCCAACGACTTCGGCCGCCGCGTCATGGAGCTCGACAGCCCGCTGCCGGTGACGATGTTCACCGGCAGCAAGCTGGTCGATCCGGGCGAATTGGCCGAACTGCAGCAATTGCTGCAGGACTGGCCCGCCGACGGCAAGGAATAGGCGATGAGCGCCACCCTGCTGTCCCTGACCCTTTTGCACGCGGCCCTGAGTTGCCTGCTGGCCGGCCTGCTGCTGTGCGGCGCCCTGCGGCTGGCGCTGCGCCGCTGGCCGGCGCTGGCGGCGCAGCGCGCCGTCTGGCTGCTGGCGCAGAGCCTGCTTGGCGCCGTCTTTGTGCTGGCCCTGCTGCCGCGCAACCCGCAGTGGAGCGTGCTGCCGCCGCTGAGCCTGACGGCCGGCGCCGCGTCCTTGCCGGTGATGGCGCCGCTGGCCGCCGTGGTCGGCGCGCCGCCGGCCCTGGCCGGGGTCGACTGGCTGGCCGGCCTGCCCATGTTGTGGTTGCCCCTGTACGCGGCCGGACTGGTGCTGGCCTGCCTGCGCCTGGAGCGGGCGCGGCGCCTGTGGCGCGTGCTGCTGGCCGCCTCGCGTCCCCTGGGCGAACGGGAACTGAGCCGCCATCCCGCCTTCGACGCGGCCCAGTTGGCCGAGATGCGCGCGCGCGGCCTGGCCGTGCGCCAGACCGAGGCCGCCGTCTCGCCCATGCTGGCCGGCCTGCTCAAGCCCTGCCTGCTGCTGCCGCGCCATCTGGACGACTTCAGCGTCGCCCAGCAGCAGATGATCATCGAGCATGAATTGACGCACTGGCGCCGCGGCGATCCGCTGTGGCAGGCGCTGGCCCTGCTGTTGCAGACGGCGCTGTGGTTCAACCCGGCGCTGCGCTGGCTGGGGACGCGCCTGAGCTGGGCGCAAGAACTCAGTTGCGACCGCCAGGTGCTGGCCGGCCGGCCGGCGCAGCAGCGCCAGCATTACGCGGCGGCGCTGGTGCAGCAATTGAAGGTGCAGGCGGCGGCCGGCCAACCCCTGGTCGAAGCCGGCCTGGCCTTCGGCGCCAGCAGCGGCGCGACGATGCTCGAACGCGTCAAGTTGATGCGCCAGGCCGGCGCGGCGCGCCTGAGCGGCGCCGGCCAGTGCGCCCTGGCGGCCGGCATGACGGCCCTGCTGGCGGCCAGCGTGATGCTGCAGCCGGCCTTCGCCTGGCAGAACGCGACGCCGGGCGGCATCGCCGCCGCCGTGGTCGCCGCGCCGCTCGCCGCCTGGCGCTTCCCGCTCGAACGGATCCACGTCAACAGCTTTTACGGTGTGAGCGGCGAGCTGCACGAGAGCGGCCACAAGGGCATCGATTTCCGCGCCGCGAAGGGCACGCCGGTGCTGGCCACGGCCGCCGGCCGGGTCGCCGGCGTCAGCAGCGACAGCCGCTACGGCAATGTCGTCGTGCTCGAGCATGAGGGGCGGCGGCGCTCGCTGTACGCCCATCTGGACAGCAGCGCCGTCGCGCCCGGGCAAATGGTCGGCGCCGGCGAGGTGATCGGCCGGGCCGGCGAAACCGGCCTGGCCAGCGGCCCCCATCTGCACCTGGAAGTCTTCCAGGGCGAGACGCGCATCGACCCGCAACTGCTGCTGCCTGACCTGGACGGCAAGGCCGGTGCGGCCGCCCTGCGCGCCCGCGACGCCATCCGCCTCAAGTAACACCCCCGCGCCGGCCCCGCCGGCGCTTTCCTCCCCCCCAGTGACGAGCTTGCGCCGGTTTTCCACGGTGCGGCTTTGTCACGCCCATTTTTCTGGATAGTGATGATGCGAACATATTCTTCCCCGTATTTCCTCGCCCTGCTGTTGGGCGCGCGCGCCGCCATGGCGGCCGATGCCGATGCCGGCGCCGATCCCGGCGCCGCGGCCAAGGGCGAGCCCCTGCCGCAAGTGACGGTCACGGCCGGCAGGCTGGCCGAGCGGCGCGCCGACACCACCAGCCGCATCATCGTCGGCCAGGCCGACATCGTGCGCGACGGCGACCGCAGCCTGAGCGATGTGCTGAAGCGCCTGCCCGGCATCAGCGTCGACGGCGCGCCGGGGCAGGGCGGCGCCATCCGCATGCGCGGCCTGGGCAACGGCTACACGCAGATCCTGCTCAACGGCGTGCCGGCGCCGGCCGGTTTTTCGCTCGACGCCATGGCGCCCGAGCTGATCGAGCGCATCGAGATCCAGCGCGCGCCGACGGCCGAAACGGGCGGCCAGGCCATCGCCGGCAGCATCAACCTGATCCTGAAGAAGGCCGTGGCGGCCAGCCAGCGCGAATTGAAATGGAGCGTGGAGGAGAACCAGGGCGCGCTCTCGCCGCAGTTGGTGGCGCAACTGGCGGACCGGGCCGGCGCGCTGTCCTACACCCTGACCGCGACGGCGCTGCGCAAGCGCACGGCCACCCCGATGCTGGAGCTCGAGGAGCGCCGCGACGCCGCCGGTCTGCCCCTGGGGGCGCGCGAAACCTTCCGGCAGCAACGCGGCGAGGAGCGCGTCCTGAACCTGGCGCCGCGCCTGAACTGGACGCTGGCCAACGGCGACGCGCTGAGCGCGCAACTGTACGCCAGCCTGAAGCTGATCGACAACGCCAGCCGCTCGCACGAGCACACCTTGCTGGGCGAGGCCAGCGAGTTTCCCGACAACCAGGCCGCCTTCCAGGCCCGCGGCGCGCTGTTGCGCGGCGACCTGGGCTGGGTGCGCAAGCTCGACGGGGGCGCCCGGCTCGAGCTCAAGCTGGGCGCCAGCGACTTCCGCCGCAAGGCCGGCTTCCGCTTCTACGGACTGGACGGCGAGGGCCGGCGCGACGCGGAAAACCGCGTCGACTCCGGCGCCGTGGAGCGCAACACCACGCTGGCCGGCAGTTACCGCCGGCCGATGGGCGCCGACCACGCGCTGGCGCTGGGCTGGGACGGCGGCGACAAGCGGCGCGACGAGTACCGCGACGAGGCGCGCTTCGGCGCCGGCGGCGCGGCGCTGGCCGCGACGGCCGAGCGCTACTCGGTCGGCGTGCGCCAGTTGGCCCTGTTCGTGCAGGACGAGTGGGACGTCACGCCGCGCTGGTCGCTCTACCTCGGCCTGCGGCGCGAAAGCCTGAACACGGCCAGCCGGGGCGGCGTACCCGAGCCGGTGGACGTGCGTTCGGCGGTCTGGAGCCCGCTGCTGCACAGCCTCTACAAACTGCCCGGCAACGACCAGCTGCGCCTGGCGCTGAGCCGCAGCTACAAGGCGCCGGCCATCCTCGACCTGCTGCCGCGCCGCTTCCTGCGCGACAACAACAACAACCCGACCAATCCCGACACCCAGGGCAATCCGGCCCTGCGTCCGGAACTGGCGTGGGGCCTGGACGCCGCCTTCGAGCATTATTTCGCCGGCGACGGCATGCTCAGCGCCGGCCTGTTCCTGCGCCGCATCCAGGATGTGCGCCAGGAGCGCCTGTACCAGCGCGAGGGCAGGTGGGTGGCGACGCCGGTCAACGACGGCGCGGCGAATGTGCGCGGCATCGAGCTGGAGGCCAAGCTGCCGCTGACGGCGCTGTGGAGCGGCGCGCCGGCGCTGGCCCTGCGCGCCAATCTGACGCGCAACTGGTCGCACGTGCAGAGCGTGCCCGGCCCCGACAACCGCCTCGACGCGCAAGTGCCGCTGAGCGCCAACATCGGCCTGGACTACAAGCCGGCCGGCGCCGCGCTGAGCTTCGGCGGCAATCTGAACTTCCAGGGCGGCGGCGCGGCGCGCGAGTCGGCCACGCTGCTCGGCTACACGGGCGCCAAGCGGGAACTCGATCTGTACGGTTTATGGACGATGGACGGCAAGACCCGCCTGCGCCTGTCGGCGGCGAACCTGCTGCGCCAGGACTATCAGACGCGCAGCGACTACGCCGACGGACGCGGCGCGCTGGACTCGGGGCAAACGGGCGCGACCTATCGCAGTGTGCGCCTGGCCTTCGAGCATCAATTCTGAGTTCCCCGCAGGCGAAAAAAAGCGCGGGCGCGCAACCGGGCTGCTTGCCCGGCCGCGCGCCCGCGCCGTGTGTCCGGCTGGGCGGGGACTTAGTTGTGCGCGCCGTTGAGCTGGCGGGCGATGATGTCGTGGTTGAGCCAGAGCACGGGCGCGTGCGGCTTGGACATTTCACGGAACATCAGCGGTCCGGTGCCTTCCAGCACCAGCGAGCTCAGATGGTCGGTGATCAGGGCGCTGCGCTGCTTGTGCAGCTTGGTGATTTCATCCGAGGTGCCGATCATGACTTCGGCCAGTTCCGGCGTGTTGTCCATCGGCCAGGCGGCGAAGTCGCGGAAGCTGACGCTGGTCGCGTCGGCGTTGTAGGCGTCGATCTTGTCGAGGATGTCCTGCAGCGACACGCCGTCCTCCAGCAGGGCGTGGCAGGCGTCCCACTGTTCCTGCGCCCACTGCGCGCCGCCCTCTTTTTTCAGCGCCTTGAGCAGGGAGAACAGCGACAGCTCGACGCCGACGAAGATGTCGGAGGAGTTGGTGCGGATTTCCGGGCAGTTGAAGACGGTGGCGGTGACGCCGTTCGCCCAGGCGGCCTTGGCGATGTCCTCGAGGCGCATCTTGGCGCGGCCCTGGGTGTAGTTGCTGTAGGTTTGCCACTGGTACTGGTCGTCGATGAGGATTTCCGTGCCGTGGTAGCCGTAGGCGCTGTAGCGCGTCTGGCCGCCGGTGCCGGCCAGGCGGGCGCGGATGGCCGCGCTGCCGTCGATCAGGTGCTGGAAGGTGAGCGCCGTGACTTCGTCGAAGTTCATCAGGATCAGCTTGCCGAGGTCGCTGTCGAGCAGGGCGCGCGAGGACATGAAGCGCTCGCCGCGGCCCTTGTAGATGCGGTTGGCGATGGCCAGGAAGACCTTCACCTTGGGAATCCCGCCGGCCATGGTGTGGGCGAAGTAGACGTTGCTGCCGTCGGCGATCAGGCCGTCCAGTTGCGCCATGGCTTCGGCGACCGAGTCGCGGAAGCGCTGCGTGCCGACGGCGCGGCAACGCGCGACCTGATCCCAGTCGAGGCGGTGCTCTTGCCAGTTGTTCAGTTTCATGCCGTCCAGCAGCGCCGTCGGCGTCGCTTCGCCGGCCGGGGCGTCGAGGTCGAAGCCGGCCATCAGGGGCACGTTGATGACGCGTCCGCCCAGATTCGCCTCGGCCTCGGCCAGTTCCTCCGCGTTCAGCGGGCGCAGCGCCAGATTTTCGTCGCGCCGTCCGACCGTCATGCCGATGATGTTCATGCCGGCCTTGCGCGCCTCGTCCAGCAGGCCGTTCACATAGCCGCGGCCGAACAGCTCGCCAAACAGGACGAAGGTGTCGCCCTTGCGGAAGATATTATCTTGCGGCATGTCTCTTAAAGACGTTATCTCGGTCATAGGATGTATTCAGTGTGTTTGAAAAAAAAGTCATGCGCGGCAAGCCGGACGGCCGGCGGCGCAGACCCGCAGTATGCGTCATTTTAATCCATGCGCCACGGCGTTTGTTGTTGTCCGTGTAAGGAC
>JANXSQ010000069.1 GCA_025356595.1 Janthinobacterium sp.
CCTGGCCCGGCTCGACAGTTACGACGCCATCATCGATGCGCGCAGCCCGTCCGAATATGCGCTTGACCACTTGCCCGGCGCCATCAACTGCCCGGTGCTGGACGACGCCCAACGCATTGAAGTCGGCACCTTATATAAACAAGTCAATGCCTTCGAGGCGAAAAAAGTCGGTGCCGCGATGGTGGCCAAGAATATCGGCCACCACTTGGAAATCTTGTGGCGCGACAAGCCGCGCGACTGGCAACCCTTGATTTACTGCTGGCGCGGCGGCAACCGCAGCGGCGCCATGGCGCACATCCTGGCCAAGATAGGCTGGCCCGTGATCCAGCTCGAGGGCGGCTACAAAGCCTACCGCAACCACGTCAACCTGGCGCTGGCGCAGACCCCGGCGGCCGGCTTCAAGGTCATCTGCGGCACCACCGGCAGCGGCAAGAGCCGCCTGCTGGAGGTGCTCGACGGCATAGGCGCCCAGGTGCTCGACCTGGAGCAGCTGGCGGCCCACCGCGGCTCCGTGCTGGGCAACCTGCCCAGCCAGCCGCAACCGTCGCAGAAGGCCTTCGAGAGCGCGATCTGGCAGCGCCTGCGCGAGTTCGACCCTGCCCTGCCCGTCTTCATCGAATCGGAGAGCAAGAAGGTCGGCAATCTGCGCGTGCCGGACGCGCTGATGGAAAAAATGCGCGCCTCGTCCTGCATCGCCCTGAACCTGTCGCGGCCGAACCGGGTGCGCCTGCTGATGGAGGATTACGCCCACTTCACGCGCGAACCGCAGATCCTCAACACCCAGCTTGATTGCCTGCTCAGCCTGTACGGGCGGGAAAAGATCGGCCGCTGGCACGACATGGCCAACGCCGGCCGGATGGCCGAACTGGTCGACGAATTGCTGCTCGAGCACTACGACCCGGCCTACACTCGCTCGATCGACCGCAACTTCCTGCAATACGGCGCGGCCGAGGCACTGGCGCTGGACGACATCTCGCCAGAGGCCTTCCTGGCCGCCGCCCGGTATCTGCAACAAACGGTCTCAAGCTAAGCGTCGCGTCCCGCCGCCGCGATCAGGAGCGCCGTCGCCAGAGCGCAGGCGGCGCCCGTGCCCAGCGCGCTGGCCAGGCCGAAATGGTCGACCAGCAGGCCGCCGAGCAGCGCGCCGCAACCGACCGCCGCCTGGGCGCTGCAGACGAAGACGGCGGCGACGCTTTCCAGCCGCCCCGGGGCGACGCTGAACATCCAGCTCTGGATGGCCAGCGGCAGCATGCCGAAGCCGAAGCCCCAGGCCAGCACCAAGGGCAGCGCCAGCGCGGCTTGCTCGCCATGGAACAACAGCGTCAGCATCGCCACACCCAACAGTGCCGCCGCGCCCACCAGCGTCAGGCGCACGCTGCGCCCCAGCGCCCAGCCGCCGACGAGATTGCCGAACAGGCCGGCCGCGCCGTAGGCGAAGAGGATCGCGCCGATGACGCTCGCCGGCAAGCCGCCGTTGCGCTGCAGGATGGGCGTGATGTAGGTGTAAGCGGCGAAATGGCCGACGAAGATCAGCACGTTCGCCGCCACGCCCAGGCGTATCTTGCGCAGCCGGAGCACGGCGGGCACGTCGCGCAGACCGCGCGCCGCGCCCGCCTTGATCGCGGGTAGCAGCAAGCTCAGCGCCGCCAACACCAGCAGCGCGACAGCGCTGGCGGCGCCGAAGGCCATCCGCCAGCCCAGTTCGGCGCCGATCAGGGTTCCGGCCGGCACGCCGGCGATGGTGCCGACCGAGATGCCGGAGAAGATCAGCGCGGTGGCGCGTCCCGCTTGCGGACCGGGGCGCAGACGCGGCCCCAGCGAGCCGCCTATGGTCCAGAAGCCGCCGATGGCGATGCCGAGCAGGACGCGCCCGCCCAGCATGGCCGGGAAGCCCGCCGCCAGCGCGACGGTCAGGTTCGACAGGGCCAGCAAAGCCATCAGGAAACACAACACGCGGCGGCGGTCCAGCTTGCCCGCGAAGGCGAGCGCCAACGGCGCGGCGACGGCGGCGACGATGCCGGGGGTGCTCACCATCAGGCCGGTCTGGCCGGCGCTGATGCCGATCTCGGCGCCGATCTGCGGCAGCAGGCCGACGGGCAGGAACTCGCTGCTGACCAGCGCGAAGGCGCCGACGCCGATGGCCGCGACGGCGCTCCACGAGGCGGGTGCGGCGGGGATGGCGGCGGCGCCGGGGCCGTCCGCCTTGCTTGAGAGGGTGCTCATGTAAAACTCCGTGGAATGGTTGGAAAAAGACTGAGCGCCGCCGGCCCGGCCTTGGCGGCCGGCGCGGCGGCGGCATGGACGGCAGTATGCTCAGCGCGCTTCCACAGCACTAGTCGCGACTGGCTATAATCTCTTTCAAGCATTACTTGAAAGCACAGGCATGGAAACCCTCTCGAATCTTCTCTCCTTCGTGCGCAGCGCGGAATCGGCCAGCTTTTCGGCGGCCGCGCGGCGCCTGGCGCTGACGCCGGCGGCCGTCAGCCGCAACGTCGCCCAACTGGAACGCAATCTGGGCGCGCGGCTGTTCCAGCGCAGCACCCGCGGCCTGACCCTGACCGAGGCGGGCGAGCGCTTCCTGCACTCGGTCAGCGGCGGCCTGGACAGCATTCAGGCGGCCATCGCCGACGTCAGCGCCAAGGCCGGCGAGCCGGCCGGCCTGCTCAAGCTGAGCGCGGCGCCCGGCTTCGGCCGCGACTATCTGCTGCCCCTCATGCCGGACTTCATCGCGCGCTATCCGGCGGTGCTGCCGGACTGGCATCTGGACAACCGCCAGGTCGACCTGATCGGCGAGGGTTTCGACGCGGCCATAGGCGGCGGCATCGAGCTGCCGGCGGGCGTGGTGGCGCGCGAACTGGCGCGCGTGCATATCGTCGCGGTGGCGGCGCCGGCCTATCTGCGCGGCAAGGCCTGGCCGGCCGATCCGACCGATCTGGCGCGCCTTGATGGGGTGGTGATGCGTTCGGTGCAAAGCGGACGCCCGCGCCAGCACATCTTGCGCGACGCGGCGGGCCGGGAGATGGCGGCCGAGTTGCGCCCACGCATGTTCGTCGACGACCCGGAGGCGCTCTGCCGCTGCGCCGTGCTGGGCATGGGTGTCGGTCTGCTGGCCCTGCCGCACGCCCTGCCCCATCTGGACAGCGGCGCCCTGGTGCGCCTGCTGCCGCACTGGTACGCCGATGCCGGCCCGGTCGCCTTGTACTTCTCCAGCGGCAAGCTGCTGCCTGGCAAGACACGCGCCTTCATCGACTTCGTCGCCGCCGCGTTCCGCGATGGTCGGCTGGCGCAGCGTTTCTCCGCCCTGCCGCGCTAAATTCCGGACGAAAAAAAAACCGCTCGAAAGTAATGTCGTTCACTTAAGCAGGTTTTCGTAGAACGCGAGTGGCATAGCGCTGTGGTTTTGCCTTAACGGCCCGGTCGAATTTTCGATCGGGCCGTTCGTCATTCAGAAGGCTAACCAGTCTTTCACGCAGATGCTTCATC
>JANXSQ010000074.1 GCA_025356595.1 Janthinobacterium sp.
GATGAAGCATCTGCGTGAAAGACTGGTTAGCCTTCTGAATGACGAACGGCCCGATCGAAAATTCGACCGGGCCGTTAAGGCAAAACCACAGCGCTATGCCACTCGCGTTCTACGAAAACCTGCTTAAGTGAACGACATTACAGCCGAGGCTGCCTTTTTTCTGTGCTGCTTGCCGCGCTTAGTGTTTCGCGCGCAGTTTGGCGATCGCGGCCAGTTGGCCGATCGCGCTGGCCAGCTCGGCTTGCGCCTTGGCGTAGTCGATACCGGCATCCTTGTTCAGCATCGTTTCTTCCGCGCGTTTCTTGGCGGCGGACGCTTTCGCTTCGTCCAGGTCCTTGCCGCGGATCGCGGTGTCGGCCAGAACGGTCACGGCGTTCGGTTGCACTTCCAGCAGACCGCCGGCGACGAAGACGAACTCTTCTTCAGCCTGGCCGACTACCTTGATGCGCACCGCGCCCGGACGGATGCGGGTGATCAGGGGCGTATGCTTGGGATAGATCCCCAGCTCGCCCGCTTCGCCCGGCAACGCGACGAATTCCGCCTCGCCTGAAAAAATCAGTTCTTCAGCGGAAACCACGTCAACGTGAATTGTGTGTGCCATGTGTGTCCTATCGGGTTGAAGAACCCCGCCCGAAGGCGGGGTTAAGCCCAAACTTAATGTTAGTTAAGTTTTTTGGCTTTTTCGATTGCTTCATCGATCGTGCCGACCATGTAGAACGCTTGCTCTGGCAGGTGATCGAGTTCGCCGGAAGCGATCATTTTGAAGCCCTTGATCGTGTCTTTCAGCGAAACGTATTTACCTGGCGAACCGGTAAACACTTCAGCGACGTGGAAGGGCTGCGACAGGAAACGCTGCATCTTACGAGCGCGCGCGACCAGCAGTTTGTCTTCCGGCGCCAATTCGTCCATGCCCAGAATCGCGATGATGTCGCGCAATTCCTTGTAGCGTTGCAGCGTCATTTGTACGGCGCGCGCGGTGTCGTAGTGCTCTTGACCGACGATCAGCGGATCCAGCTGGCGCGAGGTCGAATCGAGTGGATCGACGGCCGGGTAGATACCCAGCGAGGCGATGTCACGCGACAGGGCGACGGTCGAATCCAGATGGCCGAAGGTGGTCGCAGGGGACGGATCGGTGTAATCATCGGCAGGAACGTAGACGGCCTGGATCGAGGTGATCGAACCGGTCTTGGTCGAGGTGATGCGCTCTTGCAGACGGCCCATCTCTTCGGCCAGCGTCGGCTGGTAACCCACGGCCGACGGCATACGACCCAGCAGCGCCGACACTTCGGTACCGGCCAGCGTGAAGCGGTAGATGTTGTCGACGAAGAACAGAACGTCCTTGCCTTCATCACGGAACGATTCAGCGATCGTCAGGCCGGTCAGCGCGACGCGCAGACGGTTGCCCGGCGGTTCATTCATCTGACCGTAGACCATGGCGACTTTGGAGTTCTCTGGATTTTCCAGATCGACCACTTTCGCGTCAGCCATCTCGTGGTAGAAGTCATTCCCTTCACGAGTACGCTCACCGACACCGGCGAACACGGAAACGCCCGAGTGAGCCTTGGCGATGTTGTTGATCAGTTCCATCATGTTGACGGTCTTGCCGACGCCGGCGCCGCCGAACAGGCCGACTTTACCGCCCTTGGCGAACGGGCACACCAAGTCAATCACCTTGATGCCGGTTTCCAGCAATTCCTGCGATGGCGACAGTTCGTCGTATGCAGGTGGTTTGCGGTGGATGGAGGCGATCTGCTCGTGCGAGACGGGACCGCATTCATCGATAGGATTGCCCAGCACGTCCATGATGCGACCCAGGGTCGCTTTACCGACCGGCACCATGATAGGCTTGCCGGTGTTTTGAATCATCATGCCGCGACGCAGACCGTCCGAGGTACCCAGCGCAATGGTGCGGACAATGCCGTCGCCCAATTGCTGTTGTACTTCCAGGGTCAGGTCCGAGCCCGCCATCTTCAAGGCATCAAATACCTTAGGCATCGCATTGCGTGGAAACTCAACGTCCACCACAGCGCCGATACACTGAACGATTTTGCCATCAGCCATGTTCGTTCCTTCAAATATAGTTAAATTCGTTTAAACCGCAGCCGCACCGGCGACGATTTCGGAGAGTTCTTTGGTAATCGCTGCCTGACGGGTTTTGTTGTAGATCAACTTCAACTCGCCAATCACGCTACCGGCGTTGTCGCTCGCCGACTTCATCGCAACCATCCGCGCCGACTGCTCGGACGCCAGATTTTCAGCCACAGACTGGTACACCAGCGCTTCAACATAGCGCTCCAGCAATTCATCGATGACGCTTTGCGCATCCGGCTCGTAAATGTAATCCCAGGTGTGATTACCTTTGTCGGCCTGCATCTTTTCAGCGGCCAATGGCAGCAACTGCTCCATCATCGGCTCTTGCTTCATCGTGTTGATGAATTTGGTGTAGCACAGGTAGACGGCGTCGAGCTGGCCCGACTCGTACTGCTCGAGCATGACCTTGACCGGACCGATCAGCTTGTCCAAATGCGGGGTGTCGCCGATCTGTGTCGCGTGAGCGATGACCTTGACGCCGACCCGATTCAGGAAACCCAAACCCTTGTTGCCGATGGCGACAGCTTGAATCTTGTTGCCAGCCGCTTCCAGCTCGCGCGCCTTGGCCGTCACCAGACGCAGCACATTGGTGTTCAAACCACCGCACAGACCCTTGTCGGTCGTGACGATGATGAAGCCGATGGCCTTCGCGTCCGTGCCCTTGGCCACGGCCAGGAACGGGTGCGTGTATTCCGGATTGGCGGTCGCCAGGTTGGCGGCGATATTGCGAATCTTGTCACTGTAGGGACGGGCGGCCCGCATCCGTTCTTGCGCCTTGCGCATTTTGGACGCGGCGACCATTTCCATCGCCTTGGTGATCTTCTTCGTATTTTCTACGCTTTTGATCTTGCCACGTATCTCTTTGCCTGATGCCATGAGTCCTTACTCCTTGTGCGCGACGGGCGGCCCGTCAGTCAATGACGGGCCGCCTGGCCGCTTAATATGCGCCCGATTTCTTGAAATCAGCAACCGCGGCCGACAAGGCAGCTTCGCCTTCTTTGTCGAGTTGCTTGGTTTCTTCGATCTTGGCCAGGAGAGCAGCTTGCTTGGTCTTCATGTAAGCGTGGACGCCGGCTTCGAAGGCCAACACTTGCTTAACTGGCACATCGTCCAGGAAGCCCTTGTTCACGGAGAACAGGGACACCGCCATCAGCGAGATCGACAGCGGCGAGTATTGGGCTTGCTTGAGCAATTCCGTGACGCGCGCGCCGCGGTCCAGCTGCTTGCGGGTCGACTCGTCCAGGTCCGAAGCGAACTGCGCGAACGCGGCCAACTCACGGTACTGCGCCAAGTCGGTACGGATACCGCCGGACAGGTTTTTGATGACCTTGGTCTGAGCGGCGCCACCGACGCGCGATACAGAAATACCGGCGTTAATCGCGGGACGCACGCCCGAGTTGAACAGCGACGTTTCCAGGAAGATCTGACCGTCGGTGATCGAAATCACGTTCGTCGGCACGAAGGCGGAGACGTCGCCGGCTTGCGTTTCGATGATCGGCAGGGCTGTCAGGGAACCGGTCTTGCCTTTGACGGCGCCGTTGGTGAACTTCTCGACGTAGTCGGGGTTCACGCGGGCTGCGCGCTCGAGCAGGCGGCTGTGCAGGTAGAACACGTCGCCGGGGTAGGCTTCGCGGCCCGGCGGACGGCGCAGCAGCAGCGAGATCTGACGGTAGGCGACGGCTTGCTTGGACAAGTCATCGTAGACGATCAGCGCGTCTTCGCCGCGGTCGCGGAAGTATTCGCCCATCGCGCAACCGGAGTACGGCGAGATGTATTGCATCGCGGCCGATTCGGCGGCCGAAGCGGCGACGACGATCGTGTATTCCATGGCGCCATGCAGTTCCAGCGAGCGCACGATGTTCTTGATCGACGAGGCCTTTTGGCCGATCGCGACGTAGATACATTTCATGCCCTGGCCTTTTTGATTGATGATCGCATCAATCGCCACTGCCGACTTACCGGTTTGACGGTCACCAATGATCAGTTCGCGTTGACCGCGGCCGATCGGCACCATCGCATCGATCGATTTCAGGCCGGTCTGCATCGGTTCCGACACGGACTGGCGGGCGATCACGCCCGGCGCGATCTTTTCGATCGGCGCCGACAATTTGGCGTCGATCGGACCCTTGCCGTCGATCGGCTGGCCCAGGGCGTTGACCACGCGGCCAAGCAGCTCGGGACCGATCGGCACTTCCAGAATGCGGCCGGTGCATTTGACCGTGTCGCCTTCGGAGATGTGCTCGTAGTCACCCAGGATGACGGAACCGACGGAGTCGCGCTCCAGGTTCATCGCCAGGCCGAAGGTGTTGCCCGGGAATTCCAGCATCTCGCCTTGCATCACGTCGGACAAGCCGTGGATGCGGCAGATACCGTCGGCGACGGAAATGACCGTGCCTTGGTTACGCACTTCAGCGCCGCCGTCAAGGCCTTGGATCCGGCTCTTGATCAACTCGCTGATTTCAGATGGGTTGAGTTGCATACTAACTCCTAAAAGTGTTTCTCTCAGCTTGCGCGAGGGGTAAGGTTCTGTCTACGCTGGTCGGCGTAAGCCGTCGGTCACGACACCAGTGCAACACGCATTTGTTGCAACTTGGCGCGCACCGAGGTGTCGAGCACTTCGTCACCTACAACCACGCGCACGCCGCCGATCAGCGATGCATCCACTGTCACGGCGGGGTTGAGCTTACGACTGAATTTCTTTTCCAGCGTGGCGACCAAATCGGTCACCTGGGCGGCGCTCAGCTCGAATGCGCTCGAGATCTCGGCGTCAGCCGCACCTTCCACGCCATTTTTCAATGCGTGGAATTGCGCGCCGATTTCCGGCAAGAGACTGATGCGGCCGTTTTCGACCAGCATCGCCAGGAAGTTTTTCGCTTCCTGGTTCAGCGGCGATTTCACCAGGGACAAAATAGTGGCGGCCACTTCGCTCTCCGACGCTTTCGGATTACGGGCAAACGCCTGCACCTCGGGGTGGCTGCCGATCTGTGCCAATTCTGACATCAGTTCGGACCACGCCGCGAGGCTATTCGATTCCTTACCAGCTTGGGCTACGCGGAACAAAGCTTCCGCGTAGGGACGGGCGACGGTTGCGAGTTCTGCCATGATTACAGCTCGACAGCGAGGCGCGCCAACAGCTCGGCGTGCGCCGATGCCGTCACTTCGCGCTTCAGGATTTGCTCCGCGCCCTTGACAGCCAGGTCAGCCACCTGAGCGCGCAATTGTTCGCGTGCTTTCGACAGTTGCTGATCAGCGTCCGCTTTAGCTTGCGCAATAATGCGGTCCGCTTCGGCTTGTGCGTTGGCTTTGATCTCTTCCGCGACCAGTTGGGCGCGCTTTTCAGCGTCCGCAACCCGCGATTGAGCTTCTACGCGCGCATTTGCCAATTCGGCTTGAGCGCGCTTCTCAGCGACTGCCATCGAAGCCTGACCCTGATCGGCCGCAGCCAATCCATCCGCGATTCTCTTGGCACGCTCATCCAACGCCGTGTTCAGCGCTGGAAATACGAACTTCATCGAAAACCAGACCAACACCGCGAAGGTGATCATCTGGCCGACGAGCGACATATTGATGTCCATACCTTGCTCCTAACTAAAAGTTTCTCCTAGGGTTGGAGCAGAATTACTTACCAGCAGCGGCGATAACAGCGGTCAGGAACGGGTTGCTGAACGTGTACAGCAGAGCGACGCCGACGCCGATCATCGAGATCGCATCCAGCAGACCGGCGATAACGAACAGTTTCGTTTGCAGTTGTGGCATCAGTTCAGGTTGGCGAGCCGACGCTTCCAGGAATTTGCCGCCCAAGATGGCGAAACCCAGTGCGGTGCCGATTGCGGCCAGGCCGATGATGATGGCTGCTGCCAGAACGGTCATGCTTTGTACTTGTGCGATCAGAGCTTGCATAAAATTCTCCTAAATTTAAAAACGAAAGATACTAAAAAACAAAATATAAAGTCGATGGTTAGTGCTTCTCGACCGCGAGGCTGAGGTACACAACTGTCAACGCCATAAACACAAAAGCTTGCAAAGTTACAATCAAGATATGGAAAATTGCCCATGGACCACCCAGCATCCACTGCGCCCACCAAGGCAACAACGCGATCAAGATGAAAATCAGTTCGCCGGCGTACATATTGCCGAACAGTCGCAAGGACAAGGAGATCAGCTTCGCGACCAACTCGACCATTTGCAGCAGGAAATTGACCGGCGCCAGGAAGACGACGGCGATGCCGTGCGCGTGGAACGGCGCGGTGAACAGTTCTTTGATCCAGCCGCCCAGGCCCTTCGATTTGATCGAGAAGCCGATCACGCACAGCACGACCGAGAAGGACATCGCGAAGGTGTGGTTGACGTCGGCGGTGGGGACGACGCGCAGATTGTGCACGCCGAACTGGGACAAAATCATCGGCAGCAGGTCGACGGGCAGGAAGTCCATCGCGTTGAGCAGCCAGACCCAGACGAAAATCGTGATGGCCAGCGGCGCGATGATCTTGCTTTTCGCGTGGAAGGCCCCATTAATAGTGTCATTGACGATTTCCATCACCATTTCGACGAAGTTCTGCAGACGGCCGGGGACGCCGGCCGTGGCCTTGCGCGAAGCCATGTAGAAAACGCCCAAAAACACCAGGCCCAGAATGGCCGAGATCCAGAACGTGTCCAGATTGATGGTGCCCGCGCCATTGTGCAAATGGGTCAGATGGTGGGAGATGTATTCGGTCGAGTTCGCCGGGGCAGCATGGCCCGCTTCAACAGCATGTTCTATGGTCATAATGAATTTAGATTTGTCGTTCCGAGACACAAAAACATGCCCCGAAACCAATGATTAAACAGCGAGCAATGAGAACCAGTAAGCCAAGGTTGCCACAGCGAAACCCAAGATCAGCCATAACCATGCGGCCGACTGAAACAATACCAGTGCCAACACAAACAGCAGCACCGTGATAAATATTTTTACTAATTCTGCCCGTAAATGGGCCCGAAAAGCCTTGTTGGCGTCGTCGGAACCGCTGGCAACGAGCATCGCGTACATCAGACTGCCGATCACCGCGATCGCTCCGCCATAGGCGGCCGACCAGCCTTTGTGCGCGTCGCCCATGACGCTGACCAGTATTGCGAAAGTGACAGCAATGGCCAGTTGAAGGGCAACGACTCGGTACACGGGCTTGGCAATATTTTGCTTAGATTGACTCACTTACCCAGTTCCCGAAAAAAATCCGTACACGCAAAGACACGGGATTATAGTTGGCTTTGATGTCACGAGTCAAACCTTGCTGCACCGCAGCAGGGCGAATGCTGCGCGAAACAGACGCTTTTGGCGCGTGTTAGCGCCGTTTCGCACCAGCTCAGGGACCGATAGTCGGTGGCCGGACCCAAATAGTCGCGCCCGCATCAAGGAAAAATCCACGACAAACAGCCGGGCGCGGACCCGGCTGCGATGTCTTGCCTGTTTTTTGGGCGCGCGGCGCCCTCCCTTGTATCTATATCAAAAAAATACCGCCGGGAGCGCCGCGGCGAGGGGGACTTAGCCGCGCAAACGGCTCAGCAAACCGTCGAGCACATCGAGGTCGGCGAAATCGATGACCATCTGGCCGCGGCCCTTGCTGCCCATCTTGAACACCACCGGGGTCGCCAGGGCGTCGGACAGTTCCTCCTCCAGGCGCGTGATGTCGCCGGATTTCTCCTTGACGCGCGGCGCGCTCGGATTGGCCTGCTGTTCCAGCGTCTGGGTGACCAGTTTTTCCGTCTCGCGCACCGACATGCGCTTGGCGACGACCAGATTGGCCAGCGTGATCTGCGTGGCGCCGTCCACGGCCAGCAGGGCGCGGGCGTGGCCCATGTCGATGTCGCCGGCCATCAGCATGGTTTGCACCGGGCCGGCCAGGTTCATCAGGCGCAACAAATTCGAGACGGCGCTGCGCGAACGCCCCACCGCGTTGGCCGCCTGCTCGTGCGTGAAACTGAAATCGCTGATCAGGCGGTGGATGCCCTGCGCCTCCTCCAGCGGGTTCAAGTCTTCGCGCTGGATGTTTTCGATCAGCGCCATCGCGGCGGCGGCCATGTCGTCGACATCGCGCACCAACACCGGCACCTCCGTCAGGCCGGCGATCTGGGCGGCGCGGAAACGCCGCTCGCCGGCGATGATTTCATATTTGACAAGACCGCTCAGGGTATCCTTGCCGACCGGCCGCACCAGTATCGCCTGCATCAGACCCTGCGCCTTGATCGACGCGGCCAGTTCGTTCAGAGCGCCCTCGTCCATGCGGGTGCGCGGCTGGTATTTGCCCGCCTGCATTTGCGACACCGCCAGCGTCGACGGAGCGCCCTGTACGGGCGCGTCGAAGTCGCCGCCGCCGCCGAGCAGCGCGTCGAGACCGCGTCCCAGTCCTTTGAGTTTTTTAGTTGCCATGCTGTCCTAATATTTGTGACGAGTGCCGCGCGCGGGCGCGGCCATTACATATGTTTGATGCGTTCGACCATTTCGGCGCCGAAGGCGATGTACGCCTGCGCGCCCTTCGAGCTGGGATCGAAGGTGACGCCCGGCAAGCCGTAGGACGGCGCCTCCGCCAGCCGCACATTGCGCGGGATGATGGTCTGGAACACCTTGTCGCCGAAATGCTGCTCCAGTTGGGCCGACACCTGTTGCGACAATGTCATGCGCGGATCGAACATCACGCGCAGCAGGCCGATGATCTTCAGATCCGGGTTCAGGTTGGCGTGCACCTTCTTGATCGTGTTCACCAGGTCGGACAAACCCTCCAGCGCGTAATACTCGCACTGCATGGGGATGATCACGCCGTGCGCGGCGCACAGGCCGTTCAGCGTCAGCATCGACAGCGCCGGCGGACAGTCGACCAGGATGAAGTCGTAGTCGGCGTCGACCTCGGCCAGCGCGTCCTTCAGGCGCCGCTCGCGGTTTTCCAGCGCCACCATCTCCACCTCGGCGCCGGCCAGCTCGCGGTTCGAGGGCAGCACGTCGAAGCGGCCCGCCTCGGAACGCTGGCGCGCCGTCTTCACGTCGCACTCGCCCAGCATCACCTCATAGGTCGAGGCGGTCAGGCCGGCCTTGTTGATGCCGGCGCCCATCGTCGCGTTGCCCTGCGGGTCCAGGTCGACCAGCAGCACGCGCTGGTTCAGCTTGGCCAGTCCGGCCGAGAGGTTGACGCTGGTGGTCGTCTTGCCCACCCCGCCCTTTTGATTCGCAACGCAAAATATTTTGGCCATGTATATTCTTATTCTAAAAGGTGTAAATCGTTTATTCCGTATAAATCGTTTATTTCATTTATACGGTTTATATCGTTTATACCGTATAAATGATTTATCACGTTTACTATGATCTTGTTATAAATACCAGATGACGCTCGGCGTTCAGCCCCGGCACCCGCAAAGGCCGCAATTCCGTCACTTTCCACTCGGCCGGCAGGCGCTCGCGCTCGTCCGGCGGCGCCACGCCCTTCAAGGCGATGAATTGCCCGCCCTCGGCCAGCAAATGGCCGGACCAGTTGACGAAGTCGGACAGGTCGGCGAAGGCGCGCGAGGTGATCACGTCGAAGGGGCGCGCCACCCGCAGTTGTTCGACGCGCATGGTGTGGATGGTGACGTTGGCCAGGCCCAGTTCCGCCTTCACCTGCGTCAGGAAGGCGGTTTTCTTGTGCACGGTGTCGATCATCGAGACATTCATGTCGGGCCGGGCGATGGCCAGCACCATGCCGGGCAAGCCGCCGCCGGCGCCCACGTCGAGCACATCGCCGGCGCCGGCGAAGGCCGGCACGGCGGCCAGCGAATCGAGCACGTGCTGGGTGACCATCTGCAGCGGATCGCGCACCGAGGTCAGGTTGTAGACCGAGTTCCACTTCGACAGCAGATGCAGGTAGTCGAGCAGCTTGCCGATCTGCGTTTCATTCAAATCCAGCGCCAGTTCGGCGACGCCCTTGTTCAAGATCTGCGCCAGCGCGGCGCGGTCAAACTGCTTCATTGTGCAACCTCGTCCTTCAAAGTGATGGCCCCGCCGAAACCGCGCTTCTTCAGGTGCACCAGCAGCAGCGAAATGGCCGCCGGCGTGACGCCCGAGATGCGCGAAGCCTGGCCCAGCGTCTCCGGGCGCTGCTTGTCGAGCTTTTGCCGCACCTCGATCGACAGCGCGGGGATGTCCAGGTAGTTGAAACCTTCCGGCAATTTCAGGTTTTCATAGTGCTCGTGGCGCTCGATTTCCTTCGTCTGGCGCTCGATGTAACCGGCGTATTTGAGCTGGATTTCGACCTGCTCGCGCACCGCGATATCGGCCACGCCGGGGCCGGCCAGGGCCTGGCCCTCGACGCCGGTCATGCTCATCAGGGTGTCGTAGGCGACGTTCGGACGGCGCAGCAGATCGGCCAGCGAGTACTCGCGTTCGATGGCCTGGCCGACGATGCGCTCCGATTCGCTGGCCGCCAGGATGCGCGGATTCACCCACGTGGAACGCAGGCGCTCCAGCTCGACGGCCACCGCTTCGCGCTTCCTCTCGAAGGCTTCCCACTGCGCGTCGCCGACGCAGCCGAGCTTGCGGCCGATCTCGGTCAGGCGCATGTCGGCGTTGTCTTCGCGCAGGCTGAGGCGGTACTCGGCGCGGCTGGTGAACATGCGGTAGGGTTCCTGCACGCCCTGGGTGATCAGGTCGTCGACCAGCACGCCCAGATAGGCTTCGGAGCGGCCCGGCACCCAGGCTTCGCGCCCCATGGTGAGCAGCGCCGCGTTCAGGCCGGCCAGCATGCCCTGGGCCGCCGCCTCCTCGTAGCCGGTGGTGCCGTTCAGCTGGCCGGCGAAGAACAGACCCGCGACGACCTTGGTTTCCAGCGAGGTCTTCAGGCCGCGCGGGTCGAAATAATCATACTCGATGGCGTAGCCGGGACGCAGGATGTGGGCGTTCTCCATGCCCTTCATCGACTGCACCAGGGCGATCTGCACGTCGAAGGGCAGGCTCGTCGAAATGCCGTTCGGATAGAACTCATTCGTCGTCAAACCTTCCGGCTCGAGGAAGATCTGGTGCGAATCCTTGCCGGCGAAGCGGTGGATCTTGTCCTCGATGGACGGGCAGTAACGCGGGCCGACGCCCTCGATGACGCCGGTGTACATGGGGCTGCGGTCGAGGCCGGCGCGGATGATGTCGTGCGTGCGCTCATTGGTGTGGGTGACCCAGCACGGCACCTGCCGCGGGTGCATGGCGGCGTTGCCCATGACGGAAAACACCGGCACCGGATCGAGGTCGCCCGGCTGTTCCTGCATCACGGACAGATCGATGCTGCGCCCGTCGATGCGCGGCGGCGTGCCCGTTTTCAGGCGGCCCTGCGGCAGCTTCAATTCCTTCAGGCGCGCCGACAGCGAGATCGCCGGAGGATCGCCGGCGCGGCCGGCCGCGTAGTTGTTCAGGCCGACGTGGATCTTACCGTCGAGGAAAGTGCCGGCCGTCAGCACCACGGCGCGGGCCAGGAACTTGATGCCGATCTGGGTCACGGCGCCGACCACGCGGTCGCCCTCCACCATCAGATCGTCCACGGCCTGCTGGAACAACCACAGGTTCGGCTGGTTCTCCAGGCGCGAACGGATCGCCGCCTTGTACAGGATGCGGTCGGCCTGGGCGCGGGTGGCGCGCACGGCCGGGCCCTTGGACGAATTCAGGATGCGGAACTGAATGCCCGCCTCGTCGGTGGCGATGGCCATCGCGCCGCCCATGGCGTCGACTTCCTTGACCAGGTGTCCCTTGCCGATGCCGCCGATGGACGGGTTGCACGACATCTGACCCAGGGTCTCGATGTTATGCGTGAGCAAAAGAGTCTTCTGGCCCATGCGGGCGGAAGCGAGGGCCGCCTCGGTGCCGGCGTGACCGCCGCCGACGACGATGACGTCGAATTCAGTAGGAAATAACATGTTGGAATTGGTAAATGCGAGGAGATGAGGTCAGATTATAGAGTCTTTTTACGGACGAGGCCCTCTACTGCTCATATTTTAATCGTATCAGCGTCTTGTTCCACGTGGAACAAGACGCCGGAGCGGCCTTATCGGACGCGGATTGTTTCACGTGGAACGGCGCGCGCATGGTGTAAGCTGGCTGCACAGCCGGCCGGGATACGGCCGGGTCCCGCCCCGTCCACAGGAGTCGCGATGAAAGAATTTCCCTCGTTTGAGTTTCGCACCGTTCCCCACATTGTTTCCAAGCTGGGTGCCGCGCGCGCCTTGGGCGAGCATGTCGGCGTCCGCTTTCCGACCGTGCGGCGCGCGCTGCTGGTCAGCGACGCCGGCTTCCTGCGCACCGGCCTGCTCGAGGCGCCGCTGCGCAGTCTGGCGACGGCGGGCATCGCCGTGGCGCTGTTCACGGCGGTGGTGGCCGATCCGCCGCAAGCCGTGGTGTTGGCCGCGCTGGACGCGGCGCGCGCCGCCGGCGCCGAGCTGGTCATCGGCATAGGCGGCGGCAGTTCGATGGATGTGGCGAAGCTGGTCGCCGTGCTGGCCGGCGGCGCGCAGCCCCTGGCGGAAATCTACGGGATCGGCAAGGTGAGCGGGACGCGCCTGCCGCTGGCTCTGCTGCCCACCACCGCCGGCACCGGTTCGGAGGTCACCAACATCGCCATCGTGACGACCGGCGCCAGCAGCAAGATGGCGGTGGTGGCGCCACAGTTGTACGCCGACCTGGCGCTGCTCGACGCCGAGCTGACCCTGGGCCTGCCGGCGCACGTGACGGCGGCGACCGGCCTCGACGCCATGGTGCACGCAATCGAGGCGTACACCAGCCGACACAAGAAGAATCCCCTCTCCGATCTCCTGGCGCGGCAAGCCCTGGCGCTGTTGTCCGCCAACCTGCTGGCGGCCTGCGCGAACGGCGCCGATCTGGCGGCGCGGCAGGCGATGTTGCTCGGCGCGATGCTGGCCGGCCAGGCTTTCTCGAACGCGCCGGTGGCGGCCGTGCACGCGCTGGCCTACCCCATCGGCGGCATCTTCCATGTTCCGCATGGCTTGTCGAATTCGCTGGTCTTGCAGCATGTGCTGCGCTTCAACGCGGCGCAGGCGGCGCCCCTGTACGCGGAACTGGCGGCGATCGTCGCGCCGGGAGCAGGCGGCAGCGAAGCCGCGCGGGCCGAAGCGCTGGCGGCGGAGATGCAGAGGATCGCCGTCGCCAGCGGCATCGAGACGCGCCTGCGTCAGGTCGGTATCGTCGAAGGGGATCTGGACCGGCTGGCCGACGCGGCGATGCTGCAGACCCGCCTGCTGGAGAATAATCCGCGCAGCGTCGGCCGCGCCGACGCGCGCACCATCTACGCCGCCGCGCTGTAGTGCCTCGCCCTTGTTCCACGTGGAACAAGGACGCCGAAAAAATGGGCGCGCATCGGAAACTTAGCGCGCCCTGCCCCGCCCAAGCCGGGCCACCCGGTGCGGTGCCGCGTCATCCGACGCGAGGCCGTACCGGGCCATCCCTCCACCAACCGCCTCAGTTCGGCACGTCGACCACGCTGCCGCTCACCGCGATGACATCGCCGGCCGCCGGCGTCGCCGCGATCGGCGGCACGTTGGCGACGGTGATCAGGCTCGTCGCGTCGGCCCGCGTGACGGTGCGCACCACTTGCGAGGGCGGCAAGGCTTGCGCGCTTTTCAGGTTCGCGTACATGGCGTCGAGGGCGCGGAACAGATACACATGCAGCGGCACGATCACCGTCGGCATCGCGTTGCTGTACAGGTCGAAGTGGTTGGCGTTCGTCACCTCGATGTAGCGCAGCTTGCTGGCGCTTCCCTCGGCCACGGCGTTCAGGCCCAGGTAGGCGCGCGAGGCGTGGTTGACGGCGATCAGCGTGTCGGCGCGGCCATGCACGATGATGGCCGGCTTGCCGCGCAGGTTGCCCGTCGCCAGCACCTCGGCGACACCGGCCTGCACGCGCGCGCTTTGCGCGGCCAGAGCCGGCGCCAGCGCGGCGCCGCTCACCGGGTCGACGCCGGTGGCCAGCGCGCGCAGGCACAGGAAGCCGTCCAGCGACTGGTCGGCCAGGCCGCTCGACGGCGAGACGCCGAAGGCGTAGGCCTTGGCGCCGCCCAGCGAATTCTCGTACACGACGGAACCCGGGTAGCCGCTGTTCAGCAGCGCGTAGCTGGTGGCCTTCTGCACGGCGCTCAGCGCGATCGGATTGCCCGCGACGTCGGCGTTGGCGAAGCTGAAGCCGCAGACATTGTCGCTCACCGAGAACTTGCCGTAGGCGCTGGCGTAGGTGGCCGCGACCAGGATATTGGTGGCGGCGTGCGAGGCCTGCAGCGGATCGGAATCGGCCAACCAGCCGTAGGCGTGCAACCGGGCGCGCGCGTCGTCCTGCTGGGCGGCCAGCGTGGCGCCGGCCAGCAAGCCCTTGCCCACCAACGCGCTGCAGCGGCCCGGGTTGGCGACCGTGCTGGCGATGCAGGGCTGGTACAGCGCCGCGTAGGTGAAGTAGTCGAACAGCGCCTTGCCCTGCGCGCTGACGGCCGCCCCGCCCTGTCGCACTGTGTAGCCGGCCGCCTTCGGCTGCACCTGCGGTTCGCTGACGGCGACGCCGCCGATCAAACCCTTGTCGTCCTGCTCGGCCGCGCGCAAGGCCGCGCCGGCGCCGTTCGAAATACTCGAGGCGATCGTGACGGTGTTCTTCGGCGTCAGGCGCAACAGGTGGCGCTGGCCGTCGCGCGCCAGCGGCGCGTATTTCTGGTTGAGCACATAGAAGGCGAACTCAATCGACTGCAGCGTCCACTTGCCCCAGTCCTTTTCCGGATTCTGCTGCGAGTGGGCCGACTTGAAGGCGAGCCGGTTCGGGAAGGCGGCCGCGAAGGCGGCGCGCTCGGCGTCGCTCAGCGCCGGCGCGAAGTGGGCGTTCTTGCCGGCCGCCGCGCGGCCGGCGCGCAGGCCGTTCTGCAGATTGACGCTGTCGTCCTCGAAGGTGTACAGGCCGATGCCGCTGCCCTTGTCGGCATAGGCGACGGCGCAGCCGTTCTTCAAACCCCATTCGCCGGAGCTGCCGATGGCGCCGTAGATGCCGCGCGAGCCGCTCGAGGTGCCGGTGACGATGCAGGGATTGTTCGGATCGAAGCTGGCCGGCACTTGCACCATCAGCGTCACATTCTGCGCGCCGCCGCCGTCGTCGCTGTAGGCCAGGTACTCGGTGCCGGCGACCTTGCCCTCGCCGGCCGTCACCGTTCCCTTGGCGTCGACGTTCGGACCGTACAGGGTGCCGTAGCCGCTGTTGGCGCTGATATCGAGCACGGCGCGGTAGTTGGCGTGGATGGCGTTGCGGCGCAATTCCACGGCGCTCGGATTGAGCGCGTCGGCGTAGGCCGGCGTGGCCGCGGCCAGGCCGCTCTTGCCTAGGCCCGCCGTCAGCAGATCGTTGCTCGCGCCGTCGTAGTCGGCGCTGCTGATGCCGCCCAGATAGGCCGGCAACTCGTTGAAGTTTTCCGCCTCGTCCGTGCTGCCGCAGGCGAGCAAGCCGGCCGCCGCCGCACCCAGTACGCCGCCGTGTATAACCCTCTTGATGATTTTCATGTGACCCGTTCAAAAAAGTGATGCACCAATGAAAAACGCCGGACTGTGCGTCCGGCGTCGTTGAAGAAAATCAAGCTGCTTTTTTTCGCCCGCCGCCGTCGAGGGCGGCGACGATTTCGCCGACTATGCCGCGGCGGAACAGGAGCACGCAGGCGACGAAGATCAGGCCGGTGACCATGCTCACCGATTCGCCCAGGGTGTTGAACCATTCGACGCCGGTGTGCGTGGCGAGGAAGATGCCGAGGTCGCCGAGTTTGTTTTCCAGCGCGATGATGATGACGGCGCCGAGAATGGGACCGGCCAGGGTGCCCATGCCGCCAACCAGGGTCATCAGGATCACCAGGCCGGACATGCTCCAGTGCACGTCGGTGAGCGTCTCGAAACCGTGCACCAGGGTGTTGGTGGCGCCGGCCAGGCCGGCCAGCGCGGCCGACAGCACGAAGGCGAGCAGCTTGTACTTGTCGACGTCATAGCCGAGCGAGATGGCGCGCGGCTCGTTTTCCTTGATCGCTTTCAAGACCTGGCCGAAGGACGAATGGACCACGCGCATGATCAGCGCGAAGCCGGCCACGGCGATGCCCAGCACGACGAAGTACAGGGTGGTGTCGTTGGCCAGGTCGAGCATGCCCAGCAGCTTGCCGCGCGGCACGCCCTGCAAGCCATCCTCGCCGCCGGTGAAGGGCATGCGCAGCGCCAGGAAGTAGACCATCTGCGCCAGCGCCAGGGTGATCATCGAGAAATAAATGCCCTGGCGGCGGATCGCCAGCAAGCCCATGACCAGGCCGATCAGGGCGCCGGTGGCGACGCCCAGCAGCAGGCCCAGTTCCACCGGCAGGTGCAGCACCTTCAGCGCGTGACCGGCGACATAACCGGCCGAGCCGAAAAAGGCGGCGTGGCCGAAGGACAGCAGGCCGGTGAAACCGATCAGCAGATTGAAGGCGCAGGCGAACAGCGCGAAACACAATAAGGACATCAGGAAGACCGGGTAGCCGACGAAGGGCGCCACCAGGGCCACCGCCAAGGCGATTGCGTAGCCTATGTTTTTGTTCATGTTGATAACTCCAGTTCTGGGTGTGGCGGCTATTTCTCTTTGCCGAACAGTCCGGCCGGACGGATCAGCAGCACGATGACCATGACGACGAAGACCACGGTGGCCGAGCCTTCCGGATAGAACACGCGGGTCAGGCCTTCGATGACGCCCAGCCCCAGGCCGGTCAGGATGGAACCCATGATGGAACCCATGCCACCGATGACGACGACGGCGAAGACGACGATGATCAGGTCGGAGCCCATCAGCGGCGAGACCTGGATGATGGGCGCCGCCAGCACGCCGGCGAAACCGGCCAGCGCGACGCCGAAGCCGTAGGTCAGGGTGACCATCAGCGGCACGTTGATGCCGAAGGCTTCCACCAGTTTCGGATTCTCCGTGCCGGCGCGCAGGTAGGAGCCCAGCTTGGTTTTCTCGATCACATACCAGGTGGAGAAGCAGACGCTGAGCGAGGCGAGCACCACCCAGGCGCGGTAATTGGGCAGGATCATGAAGCCCAGATCGGTCGCGCCGGCCAGCAGTTCCGGCACCTGGTAGGGTTGGCCGGAGACGCCGTAGAAGGAGCGGAACACGCCCCCGACGATCAGGGTGATGCCGAAGGTCAGCAGCAGGCCGTACAGGTGGTCCAGCTTGTAGAGCCAGCGCAGCATGGTCTTTTCGATCAGGATGCCGAAGGCGCCCACCATCAGCGGCGCCAGCAGCAGCATCAGCCAGTAGCTGACGCCGAAATAGGTCAGCCCTATCCAAGCCAGGAAGGCGCCCATCATGTACATGGCGCCGTGGGAGAAATTGATGACGTTGAGCAGGCCGAAAATCACTGCCAGGCCGAGCGACAGCATCGCGTAGAAGGAGCCGTTGACGAGGCCGAGCAGGAGCTGGCTCATCATCGCGGGCAAGGGAACGCCGAATATTTCCATGGCATCGCAGTATAAAAATCACCGGACCGGCCGGCGAGGGATGGAAGGAAAGGCGCGCGGCGGCGCCTGGCGCGCAATGCGGCGGCGGCGCGCGCGCCGGCGCCGGGCCGCCCGTCGG
>JANXSQ010000105.1 GCA_025356595.1 Janthinobacterium sp.
CGCGCCGGCGGCCGGCCGCATCACGCGTTCCTCAGCGTCGCCAGCAGGGCGTTGAGGGGCGCCAGACGGACGCCGTCGCGGCCCTTGACGAGCACCCGTGCGTGGCTCGCCTCGGCGCTCAACCACTCCTTCCAGGGTACCGCGTCGCCGTTCGGGAAGACGATTTCGCCGTCCAGCGGCAGCTCTTGCGCGTAGCGCCGCAGCAGCGCCAGGCCGGCGCGCAACTGGTGCTCGGTGAGGGGAATGAGCAGCAGGTCGATGTCGGAGCTGGGGCGCAGGTACAGCAGCCCGGTCAGGGTTTGCAGCGCCAGCGAGCCGTAGACGCGCAGGTTCAGGCCGACGCCGGCCTCGTTCAGCTGGGCCAGATCGCGGCGCCACTGCGTCGGCGGCGTCGCCAGCACGTCCTTGAGGGCCAGCGGCGGCGCGCCGCGCGCCACCGTCGCGAGGGGGACGCGCAAGGCGATGCGCAGCTTGTCGCCGCTGACCGGATCGGGCGGCAGCGCCAGGCCGGCGCAGAGTTCGGCGTCGCCGGCGCTGGGGTCGCGGCGGCGCACCACCAGCGGCCAGTCGGCGTCGCGCCAGCGGTCGATGGCGGCGCCGTGTTCGGGCGGCGCGCCGGCGCGCGCGGCCCGCCAGCCGGCCGCCGTCAGCCAGACCAGGCTATGCCGCGGGTACATGGCCGTGGTCCAGAATGGCGTCGATGACGGCTTGCGCGCACAGGCGCCCGCCGCGCTCCCGGCCCAGCGCGGCGCGCCGGTCGGGGTCCGGCCCGCCGTCCCGCTGGCGCGCCAGCGCGGCGAGCAGGGCGGCGCCCGGATCGCCGTCCCAGATCGCCTCCAGGCCGCCCATGCGCAGATAGTTTTCCGGCCCCGGCGCGAACACCGGATTGCTCTGCGCCAGCTCCAGCAGCCTTTCCTCCGCCACCTTGGTGATGCGCGCCATCGCCGCCAGGCCCATCACGCGGATGCTGGCGTCGGGCAGGGCGTAGCAGGCGTCGGCCATCAGGCCGCTGGTGATGAAGCCGCCCGACAGCGCCTGGTCGTACACCAGGCCGATGATACGGTGGCCGCGGCGGCGCGCCAGGTCGACGCATTTGCCCAGGTGGGCCATGTAGTTGTTGATGCCCAACATCTCGTCGCGGTGGCGCAGGCGCTGGCCCTGCGTGTCGACCAGCAGCAGGATGGCGCGGCCGGGATGCTCGCGCACCACGGCCAGCACGGCGCGCGCCTGCGCCAGCGCGATTTCGACGCCGATGGCGGCGTGGCCGGTGGTGCCGATGACGGCGATCTCCCGCGCGCCGACGCGCGCGCCGCCGGACAGGAAATCATCCCGTTCGGTGATCGCGTGGCCGAGCGGGAAGAGGGCGCTTGCCAGTGTCTGCCATTGCATCATGTCGCTCCCAGGCGGTGCGCGGCGGCCGCCGCGATGAAGGCCTCGATCTCCAGCATGGGGATGGCGGCCGCGTTTTCCATGCCCAGTGTAGTCCAGATCTCGATCGGGTCGCGCAGCGCGCCGAAGGCCTCGATGCGCGCGCCGAGCAGCCCCTGTTCGCGCTCCAGCGCCTCCAGGGTCAGCTCCGCCGGCTGGGCGCGGGCGGCGCCGACGGCGGCGATGGCGGCCGCGCGGAAGGCGGCCACGTCGTCGGCCACGATGGCCTGGCAGTCGCCCAGCAGATAGCGGTGCTTGCCGCCGCAGGTGCGCCACACCAGGGCGCGGTCGCGGGCGTCGAATTCCTCGACCCCGCCGGCCGTTTCGATCACCTCCGGGCCGGACATGGCCAGCCGGCCCTCCTCCGACATGACGACCGCGTTGGCGCAGCGCGCCACGATGCCCATGCCGCCGAAGGCGCCGTTCGAGCCGCCCACCAGGGCGATCACGGGGATGCCGGCGGCGCGCGCGTCGAGCACGGCGCGCATCACCTCGGCGACGCCGATCAGGCCGGCGTTCGCCTCGTGCAGGCGCACGCCGCCCGTGTCCAGCAGCAGCACGACGGCCTGCGCGCCTTCGGCCACGGCGCGCCGCAGCATGCCGGTCAGCTTGGCGCCGTGCACCTCGCCGACGGCGCCGCCCATGAAGCCGCCCTCCTGCGCGGCGGCGAAGACGGCCACGCCGTCCAGCCGCGCGCGGCCCACCGCGACGCCGTCGTCGAAGGCCACCGGCAGGTTCAGTTGCGCCAGATGCGGGCTGACCACGCGCGCCGACGGGCCGAGGAATTCCTCGAAACTGCCGGCGTCGAACAGGCCGCGCAGGCGTTGCCGCGCGTTCGCCTCCAGATAGCTGCTCACGGCGCCCCCGCCAGCGCGGTTTCCACCGCCTGGTCCAGGCGCAGGCTGACCACGGCCGGCGTCGCGCCCATGTCGTTGATGGCGATGCGCACATCGGCCAGTTGCCAGCGCTGCTGGAAGTCGCGCATCACCGCCGCCCAGATGGCGCCGAAGCCGACCGCCGCCGTGTTGACCGTGATGCTGCAGCCGCCGTCCAGCGGCGCGGCCTCGATCAGCACCTCCAGATTGCCGGAGCCGACCACGCCGACCAGTTGCGGGCGGGGCGGCAGCGCGCGGCTGCCGTGGGAAAATGCGTACAACAAGGTTTCCATCGACACTCCCTAAAATGTGCGCGCCCGGCTTTGGCGCCGGGCCGTCCGGCGCGGCGCGGAGCGGCGCATCGCTACCAATTCCTGAAGCGCTTGGGGGGATTGTACAAACCGCCCGAGGCGCGCACCAGATCCTTCATCGTTTTCGCCGCCAGCAGGTCGCGCGTGGCCAGGCGCTTGTCGACGCCGATATCCTCCGGCCGCGTGACGATGCCGCGGTCGCGCAGATTCTCCACCATGCGTCGATCGCGCCCCATGCCCACCGGCGTGTAGCCGGCGATGCCGCGTATCGCCTGCTCGCGCTCCTCGTCCGTGCGGCACAGCAGCAGGTTGGCGATGCCCTCCTCGGTCAGGATGTGCGTGACGTCGTCGCCGTAGATCATCACCGGCGGCAGCGCCATGCCGGCCTGCTCGGCCAGTTCCCAGGCGTCCAGCCGCTCGACGAAGGCCGGCTGCATGTGCTCGCGGAAGGTTTCGACGATCTGCACCACCAGCTTCTGCCCGCGCGGCATGAGGTTCTTGCCCTCGCGCGCCTGGCGGCCGGCCTTCAACCACGCCGGGCTGGCGTGGCGCCGGCCGCGCGCGTCGGCGCCCATGTTGGGCGCGCCGCCGAAGCCGGCGATGCGCCCCAGCGTGGCGGTGGAGGAATTGCCCTGCAGGTCGATCTGCAGGGTCGAGCCGATGAACATGTCGCAGGCATAGTGGCCGGCCGCCTGGCACAGCGCGCGGTTGCTGCGCATCGAGCCGTCCGGGCCGACGAAGAAGACGTCGGGGCGGGCGCGGATGTAGTCCTCCATGCCCAGCTCCGAGCCGAAGGAATACACCGATTCGACGAAGCCCGATTCGATCGCCGGGATCAGCGCCGGATGCGGGTTGAGGGCCCAGTGGCGGCCGATCTTGCCCTTCAGGCCAAGGTCGGTGGCGTAGGTCGGCAGCAGCAGTTCGATGGCGGCCGTGTCGAAGCCGATGCCGTGGTTCAGGCGCTCGACCTGGTACTCGGCGTAGATGCCCTTGATGGCCATCATCGCCATCAGCACCTGGATTTCCGAGATCTGCGCCGGGTCGCGCGTGAACAGCGGTTCGATGTAGTAGGGTTTGGGCGACTGCACGACGAAGTCGACCCAGTCGCCGGGAATGTCGACCCGCGGCAGGGTCTCCATGATGCGGTTCACCTGGACGATGACGATGCCGTTCTTGAAGGCGGTGGCCTCGACGATGGCCGGCGTGTCCTCCGTGTTCGGTCCGGTGTACAGATTGCCGTGCCGGTCGGCCGCCTCGGCGGCGACCAGGCAGACGCGCGGCGTCAGGTCGACGAAGTAGCGCCCGAACAGTTCTAGGTAGGTGTGGATGGCGCCGATGTTGAGCTTGCCGGCGGCGACCAGCCTGGCGACGCGCCCGGCCTGCGGGCCGGAGAAGGAGAAATCCAGGCGCGCGGCGACGCCGCGCTCGAAGACGTCGAGGTGCTCGGGCAGGGCCAGCACCGACAGCAGCATGTGCAGGTCGTGGATGCGGCTTGGGTCGAGGCCTGCCAGGGCCTGGCCGAGGAAGTCGGCCTGCTTCTGGTTGTTGCCCTCCAGGCAGACGCGGTCGCCGCACTCCAGCACGTTGTGCAGCAGGTCGGCGATGCGCGCGGCCGGCAGCACCTTGCCGTCCAGCGCGGCGCCGAGCGCCTCGCGCACCCGCCGCAGGCGCAGGGCGCGGTTGCTGTGCAGCGTGTTCCAGACCCGTTGGGGCGCGTTCATCGTGTGACTCCCATGCTGGCCCGGAGCACGTCCTTGAGCGGAATGCCGGGTCCGATATGTTGAATGGCGAAGATGTCGGGGTTGACGGCGCGCGGATGGGCGCCGTCAAGGGCGTCGCGTGGCGCGCCGGCCATGTCGGCGGGCGCATCGCGAACGCGCGCCGGCGTCGACGGTCCGATGCGCGGCCAGCGTATCACATATGGCTAGGGCAAGGACTCGCGCAGCGACAAATTCTTGCGGCGCGAGCATGGCATGTTCCAAGGGAGAGCTTGTTCCGTATCAACTCATCCGTCGGGAACGTGTTGCGTCTCTTGACTCGCCCCTGCCTGGAGTCGTTGCGCTGGCTGACCGAGACGCTCGGAAAACTGTCTACCTGCCCCAACAGCGAGATCGACTCCCCGCTGCCTTTGCAGAACGCTATCTATCCAGTCCTAAGCGCATTCACCGGACCAAACGCCATGCGCGCAAGGACGGGACCGTATCCTACCGGAGATGGTAAATTGGGCTGCCCGGACATCGGCCAACTATCTGTTATTTCGCTCCGCTGCAATTGCCAGGTTGAGCCATTTCAAGCTGCGCAATATCGGTCTTCCCCTGCTGCTCGGAAACCTGTTCAACACCTGCGCCGCCGACAAAAACGCCAATTTTTATAAATTGACGGACAAAATAATTTTTCCCGGAATCAACGTTTAGAGTCAGGTCATTGGGAGAGAATTCGGACTCAGTAGAAATCTTGAAGTCTTTGCCGCCTTCAAGCTCCTTATAGAAAAACACGTCTGACGCGCTTTCACCGAGGCACTTGCCATCGATCCAGATATCCTTCTTCAGTGCTTTCCCTGCGAAGCTATTTCGGTAAACGTAAAGACCAGCATTATTCGCGCTAGGAGGGCTAAACTGTTTTGCTTTGGCAGATTCTTCTTTTGGCGCCATGGTCACTGAAGCATGAGGTACCCTGACTTTTTCGGACACTCTAGTTTGGTAAACTTCACCAACTGGAGAACTTATGACACGTTCAAAAACATATACACCGGAGCTTCGTGAAGAGGCTGTAAAGCTGGTCCTGACGCAGGGCCTGACGCTGGA
>JANXSQ010000112.1 GCA_025356595.1 Janthinobacterium sp.
GGCGCAGCGGCAGATCGAGCGCGCTGGCCAGCAGGCGCGCCCAATAGCGGCTGCGGCTGCCGCCGCCGACCAGGGCCGGCGCGCGCGGCACCCCGCCGGCCGCGCGCAGCGCCAGCGCGCTGTCGCGCAGGCCGAAGGCGACGCCCTCCAGCACCGAATACGCCAGCAGCGCGCGGTCGCAGTCGTGGCGCAAACCGAACCAGACGCCGCTGGCGTCGGCGTCGTTGTGCGGCGTGCGCTCGCCCGACAGATAGGGCAGGAAGATGGGCGCAACCGTGCGCGCGGCGGGCCCGGCCCGCTCGACCTCGGCCAGCAGCGCCGCCTCGTCGGCCGCGTGCGTCAGGCGCGCCGCCCAGCGCAGGCAACTGGCGGCCGAGAGCATCACGCCCATCTGGTGCCACCGTCCCGGCAGCGCGTGGCAGAAGGTGTGCAGGCCGCCCCGCGCCGCCGGCTGATAGGCGGCGTTGGCGGCGAAGAAGACGCCCGAGGTGCCCAGCGAGATGAAGCCCTCGCCGTCCGCGACGACGCCCATGCCGATGGCGCTGGCGGCGTTGTCGCCGGCGCCGCCGGCCAGCAGCACCGGCGCGGCGATGCCCCAGGCGCGCGCCAGTTCCGGCTTCAGCACGCCGGCCGGCGCCGAGCCCTCGACCAGGCGCGGCATCTGCGCCCGGGCCAGCCCGCAGGCCGCCAGCAGCGCGTCGCACCAGTCGCGCCGGCCGACGTCCAACCACAGCGTGCCGGAGGCGTCCGACATGTCGGAGATGTATTCGCCCGTCAGCAGGAAGCGCAGGTAGTCCTTGGGCAGCAGCACCTTGGCGACGCGGCCGAACAGCTCCGGCTCGTGGCGCGCCACCCACAGCAGCTTGGGCGCGGTGAAGCCGGGCATGGCCAGGTTGCCGGTGACGGCGCGCAGTTGCGGCGCGCGCGCCTCCAGCTCGGCGCATTCGGCCTGGGCGCGCGTGTCGTTCCACAGGATGGCCGGACGCAGCACGGCGCCGGCCGCGTCGAGCAGCACCGCGCCGTGCATCTGCCCGGACAGGCCGATGCCGCGCAGCGCCGCCAGCTCGCGCGGGTGGCTGCGCGCGATGGCGCCGACGGCGTCCAGGGTGGCGCGCCACCAGTGCGCCGGATCCTGCTCGCCCCAGCGCGGCCGCGGCCGGCTGATGGCCAGCGGCGCGCTCGCGCTGGCGACGACGCGCTGTCCGGCCGTCATCAGCAGCACCTTCACCTCCGAGGTGCCCAGGTCGATGCCGAGGTACATGGCGCTCACCCCCGCGCCAGCGCGTGCGCCAGCGCGGCGCGCGCGCCGTCGCGGTAGAGCCGCCCCAGCGCGGCGGCCAGCGCGGCGGCGAAGGCCGGCGCCGTGGCCAGCGCGCCGAACAAATCGTCCATCGACAGCAGCGCGGCCGGATCGGCGCCGCCGCGCAGCGCCAGCGCGCGCAGGCGCTCGGCGTAGCTGTCATTGAGGGGCATGGCGCGGCCCCGCTCGTCGCTGCCGTTCAGGTAGCGGAACCAGCAGGCGACGACGAAGCTGAGCAGCTTGATCGGCCCGCCGCGCGCCAGTTGTTCGCGGATCGAGGGCAGCACGAATTTCGGGATGCGCGCCGAGCCCTCGGTGCCGATGCGCGCCAACTGGTCGCGGATGGCCGGGTTGGAGAAGCGCTCGACCAGGGTGCGCTTGTACAGCTCCAGGTCGATGCCGGCGACGGGCGGCAGCAGCGGCGTCACCTCCAGGTCCATCATGTCGGCGAACAACTGGCGGATGGCGGGGTCGGCCATCGCCTCGTTGGCGTACTCGTAGGAGAGCAGCATGCCGATGTAGCAGAGCGCCTGGTGGCCGGCGTTGAGCAGGCGCAGCTTCATTTTTTCATAGGGCAGCACGTCCCGCGTCATCTGCGCGCCGACCAGTTCCCAGGCCGGCCGCCCGCCCGGGAAATGGTCTTCGATGACCCACTGGCGGAACGGTTCCGTCACCACCGGCCAGGCGTCGAGCAGGCCGAAGTCCTCGCGCAGCAGGGCGCGGTGGGCCTCGGTGGTGGCCGGCGTGATGCGGTCGACCATGCTGTTCGGGAAGGCGCACTCGCGCTCCAGCCAGGCGCTCAGGCCCGGGTCGAGCAGCGTCGTGAAGGCCAGCAGCATCTGGCGCGTCAGGTCGCCGTTGTTTTGCAGGTTGTCGCAGGACATCACCGTGAACGGCGCGATGCCGCGCACGCGGCGCCGCCGCAGCGCCTCGGCCAGGTAGCCGAAGGAGCAGCGCGGCGCGCCCGGATGCGCCAGGTCGTGGACGATGTCGGGGTGGCCGGCGTCGAACTCGCCGGTGCCCTGGTTGATGTAGTAACCGCCCTCGGTGATGGTCAGCGAGACGATGCGCGTGGCCGGATCGGCCATCTTCTCCAGCACCGCCTGCGGGTCGTCCGGCGCGTGGAGGAATTCCAGCAGCGAACCGACCACGCGCGCGCGGTCGCCGCCGGCGCCGCGCTCGACCACGCTGTACAGGCAGTCCTGCGCCCGCATGGCGTCGCGCATGGCGGCGTCGTGCGCCAGCAGGCCCACGCCGCAATAGCCCCACTGTTCATTGCCGGGCAGGCGCAGCAACTCGTCCAGGTAGACCGCCTGGTGGGCGCGGAAGAAGCCGCCCACGCCGATGTGGACGATGCTGCGCGCCACCGCGCCGCGCGCGTAGCCGGGGCCGGGCACGCCGGCCGGCAGCTGCTGCAGGGCGGCCTCGTTCAACTGCACAGGCGCGCGCATCACAACGCCCCCTTCGCCGCGGCGCAGGTCTTGCCGAGGCGGTCGAAATGGTGCACGAAGGCGGGCTCGAAGCTGAGGTGGGTGCGGTCGCCCGGACGCAGGGCGCTGCGCTCGCTGCCGCGCGAGACCAGCTGGATATTGTTCTCCAGGCGCGCGTAGATCAGGGTCTCGACGCCCAGCGATTCGACCATGTCGACGCTGGCCGCCAGGCTGCCCGGCCGCTCGGCGCCCAGGTGGACGTGCTCGGGGCGGATGCCGACGAAGCCGTCGGCCGGCGCCGCGCCGCCCGCCAGCGCCGCCAGTTGCGGCAGGCCGGCCGCCGCCACCACGTTCATGCTCGGCGTGCCGATGAACTGGGCGACGAAGCGGTTTGCCGGCCGGTCGTACAGCTCCAGCGGCGAGCCGTGCTGCTCGATCTGGCCGTCGCGCAGCACCACCACGCGGTCGGCCAGGGTCATCGCCTCGACCTGGTCGTGGGTGACATAGATGGTGGTGGCGCCCAGCTCGCGGTGCAGCTTGGCGATCTCGATGCGGGTCTGTACGCGCAGCGCCGCGTCCAGGTTGGAGAGCGGCTCGTCGAACAGGAAGACCTTCGGCTCGCGCACGATGGAGCGGCCGATGGCGACGCGCTGGCGCTGCCCGCCCGAGAGCTCCTTCGGCGTGCGCTCCAGGTATTTGCCCAGGTCGAGGATGGCGGCGGCCTTGTCGACCTTCTCGCGGATGACGGCGCGGTCGACCCCGGCCAGCTTCAGCGCGAAGGACATGTTCTCGAACACCGTCATGTGCGGGTACAGGGCGTAGGACTGGAACACCATCGCCAGGTCGCGCTTCGAGGACGGCAGGTGGGTGATGTCGCGCCGGTCCAGGTGCAGGCTGCCCGCGTCGATCGGCTCGAGGCCGGCGATCAGGCGCAGCAGGGTCGACTTGCCGCAGCCGGAGGGGCCGACGAAGACGACGAATTCGCCCTTCTCGATCTCCAGGTCGATGCCCGTGATGGCGTGCTGGTCGCCGAAGAATTTCTCGATGTTGTTGAGTTGAAGGTATGCCATGGTCAGTGTCCGATAGTGTGGGTGTGTGCGGTGTTCATTTCACTGCGCCGAAGGTCATGCCCTGCACCAGTTGCTTCTGGCAGAACCAGCCCAGCGCCATGATGGGCGCGATGGCCATCAGCGAGGCGGCCGACAGCTTGGCCCAGAACAGGCCCTCGGGGCTGGAGTAGGAGGCGATCAGCCAGGCCAGCGTGCCGGCGTTCGAGGCGCACAGGTTGAGCGACCAGAAGGACTCGTTCCACGACCAGACCATGCACACCAGCGCCGTCGAGGCGATGCCGCCGACGGCCAGCGGCAGCACGATGTGGCGGAACTCGTCGAGCACGGTGGCGCCGTCCATGCGCGCCGCCTCGAGGATCTCGCGCGGCAGTTCGCGCAGATTGGTGTAGAGCAGCCAGACCATGATGGGCAGGTTCATCAGCATGAACATGATGGTCAGGCCGACGCGCGTGTCGAGCATGCCGAAGTACTGGTAGCAGATGTAGATCGGCATGAGCGCGCCGACGCCCGGCATGTAGCGCGAGCTGAGCATGAACTTCAGCAGGCCGATGGTGCCGCGGGTGGGGAAGAAGGCCATCGAATACGCGGCCGGGATGGCGATGGCCAGCCCGAGCGCCGTCGAGACGACGCTGGTGATGAGCGAATTCAGGGCGTAGCCGACGTAGTGGTCGCGCGCCATGACCTCCTGGAAGCTTTGCAGGGTCGGCTTGAAGAACAGCAGCGGCGGCGTGGCGATGGCCTGGGCCTCGGTCTTGAAGGCCATCAGGCCGAGCCAGAGGATGGGAAAGAACAGCAGCAGCGCGCAGGTCCAGGCGGCCGCCGTGCGCGTGTGCAGGGCAAGTTTGGTGCTCATGTGGGTCTCCTTATTTCGCCAGGTTCTTGCCGATGACGCGCATCAGGAAGAAGGCCGCGATGTTCGCCAGCAGCACCGCGAACAGGGCGCCGGCCGAGGCCGCGCCGATGTCGTAGGCCAGCAGCGCCTGCTGATAGATCATGAAAGTGATGGTGGTGGTCTCGAAGCCGGGGCCGCCGCCGGTGGTGGTGAAGATCTCCGCGAACACCGAGAGCAGGAAGATCATCTCGATCATCAGCACCACCGAGACGGCGCGGCCCAGGTGCGGGATGTACAGGTAGCGCAGTTGCTGGCCGTAGTTGGCGCCGTCCATGCGCGCCGCCTCCAGTTGCTCCTTGTCCATCGACTGCAGCGCCGTCATGAAGATCAGGCAGGCGAACGGCAACCACTGCCAGGACACCATCATGATGATCGACAGCAGCGGGTATTGCGACAACCAGTCGACCGGGGTCTGGCCGAAGAACAGGCTGACCTGGGCGAACAGGCCGTAGATCGGGTTGAGCAGCATGTTCTTCCACATCAGCGCGTTCACGGCCGGCATCACCAGGAAGGGCGAGATCAGCAGCACGCGGACGATGGCGCGGCCCGGGAAGGCTTCGTTGATCAACAGGCCCAGGGCGGCGCCCAGCAGCACCGTGATCAGCATCACCGAGAACATCAGCACGAAGGTGTTTTTCAGCGCCGGCAGGAAGGCGCCGTCGGTGAAGAAAAAGTGGAAATTGGCCAGGCCGTGGAATTCGTGGTCGCCGGGCGTGAGCAGGTTGAAACGGACGAAGGCGTAGTACAGGGTGATCAGCAGCGGGACGATGGAGACGACGGCGACGGCCAGCACGGCGGGCGTCAACAAGGTCCGGGGAATGAGTCGTGTCATGATGTTCTCAGGTGCGCGGAGGGACGCCGGCCCGCGCGCGGGACGGCGATGAAAAGCGGCGGTGCGCTTGCAACCGGCGCGGACGGACGGATGGCCGCCCGCGCCCGGACCCGGCCTATTTGTAGTAGCCGCCCTTGCGCATTTCGCGCTCGGCCGCCTGCTGGGTGATGTCCAGCGCCTGCTCGACCGTGACCTTGCCCAGCAGCGCGGACGTCATCTGCTGCCCGGCCGCCACGCCGATGGCCTGGAACTCGGGAATCGCGGCGAACTGCACGCCGACGTACGGCGACGGCGGCAGGGTGCTCTGGTTGGGCCGGCCGGTGGCGATGGCCTTGCCCTCGGCGGCGGCGAACTTGGCCACCTTGAGGAATTCCGCCGTGGCGTAGGTGGACTTGCGCGTGCCGGTCGGCACGCTGGCCCAGCCGGCCTCCCTGGCCACCAGCTTCACGTACTCCTTCGAGGTGGCCCAGTTGACGAACTTCTGCGCCGCCTCGGGCTGCTTGGAGCTTTTCGGGATGGCCAGCGACCAGGCCCACAACCAGTTGGCGCCCCGCTCGGTGACCGCCACCGGCGACTGCGCGAAGGCGACCTTGTCGGCCACCTTGCTTTGTTTCGGATCGCTGATGAAGGAGGCGGCGATGGTGGCGTCGATCCACATGCCGCACTTGCCCTCGTTGTACAGGGCGAGGATTTCATTGAAGCTGTTCGAGGAGGAGCCCGGCGGACCATAGTTTTTCAGCAGGTCGACATACATCGTCACCGCCTCCTTCCACGGCTTGCTGGTGAATTGCGGCTGCCATTTCATGTCGAACAACTGGCCGCCGAAGGAATTGGCCATGGTCGTGATGAGGGCCATGTTGTCGCCCCAGCCCGGCTTGCCGCGCAGGCAGATGCCGTACACGCCGTTGGCCGGGTCGTGCATCTTCGCCGCCACCGCGCGGATGTGGTTCCAGCTCGGCCGGTCCTCCAGCGTCATGCCGGCCTTCTTCAGCAGGTCGCTGCGGTACATGATCATCGAGCTTTCGCCGTAGAAGGGCGCCGCGTACAGCTTGCCGTTCACCGTCAGGCCTTCGCGGATCGAGGGCAGCAGGTCGTCGACGTCGTAGTTGGCGTCCGGCTTGATGGGGAATAGCCAGTCCTTCTTGGCCCAGATCGGCGTCTCGTACATGCCGATGGTCATCAGGTCGAACTGGCCGCCCTTGGTGGCGATGTCGGTCGTCATGCGCTGGCGCAGCACGCCCTCCTCCAGCGTGACCCACTTCAGCTTGATGTCGGGATTGGCCTGCTCGAAGAATTTGCCCAGCTTCTGCATTTCGATCATGTGGCCGTTGTTGACGGTGGCGATGACCAGGTCGGTGGCGGCCAGGGCCGCGTTGCCGGTGCAGAGCATGGCTGCGCCCAGCGCGCCGAGTGCGAGTCGTTTCATGTTGTTGTCTCCAATTTTTTATCTTTGGCGGTACAAGGTTGGCACCGCACCGACAATGTATCACCGCGCTTCGGTACTTTCTGATACTGCAAAACCGAGTGTCGATACTCTTTTGCACAAAGCGCGCGCACCGGGCGCCGGACGGTGAAAATTAGGGTGTGCGGGCCGCGCCGGGCCAGCTGGTCCGCTCCGGCGGCGGGCCGTCGGGCGCGGATCAAGGGCGGGCCCTTCCTGGCCGGGCCCTTCCTGGCCGGGCCTTTCCTGGCCGGGCCGGAAAAGCGGCGTCCCGGGCGGCCTCCGCCGCTGCGGTGGGCAGTCTCAAGAAAGTATCGACTATTGCTCGTCAAGTATCAAAGCGCCGCGCCGATCGCGGCTAGACTTTCCCGAACGGTGCCGCGCGCGCACCGCCCCCACAGATCAGGAGATCCGCATGAACAAACAGACCCGCAACAAGGCGGCGGCATGAGCCGCCTCGCATCCAGACACGCCGTGCTGACCGGCGCCGGCGGCGGCATCGGCCTGGCCGTGGCCGAAGCCTACCTGGCCGAAGGGGCGCGCTGCAGCGTCGTCGACCTGGCGCCGCAGCCGTCGGCGGCAGTCGCCGCGCTGCTGGCGCGCTACCCGGAGCAACTGTGCTATCTGCGCGCCGACGTCGCCGACGCCGCCTCGGTGGCCGCCATGCTGGCCGCCGCCACCGCGCGCCACGGCGGCGTCGACATCCTCTTCAACAACGCCGCCGTGTTCGACATGGGGCCGCTGCTGGAATCGGACCTGGCGATGTACCAGCGCATCTTCGACGTCAACGTCAAGGGCATGTTCGTGGTCATGCAGCAGGTCTTGCAGGGCATGCTGGACGGCGGGCGCGGCGGCGCGGTCATCAACATGGCCTCGCAGGCGGGCCGCCGCGGCGAGGCGCTGGTGGCGCACTACTGCGCCAGCAAGGCCGCCGTCATCAGCTACACGCAGTCGGCCGCGCTGGCGATGGCGCCGCACGGCATCCGCGTCAACGCCATCTCGCCGGGCGTCGTCGACACGCCGATGTGGGACCATGTGGACGCCCTGTTCGCCCGCTACGAAGGCTTGCAATTGGGCGAGAAGAAACGCGCCGTCGGCCTGGCCGTGCCGCTGGGGCGCATGGGCAAGCCGTCCGACCTGGCCGGCGCGGCCGTCTTCCTGGCCAGCGACGAGGCGTCCTACATCACGGCGCAGACCCTGAACGTGGACGGCGGCGCCGTCATGAGCTGAGCGCCCTGCCCGCTTTGAACGCCGCCAGCCGGCGGCGATGAAAAAAGGGCGGGGCTTGATGCCCCGCCCCGCCGCGTTTACCTCATCGCTTCAGCTTACTTGACGCCGACCGGCAACTCCGGATACTCCTGCGTCAGCGCGTATTTGACGCCGCCCACGGTGACGCTGTAGTTCGCCGGCCCGGACAGCGGCAGGCGGTAGTTCAGCGTCAGCGCCACCGAGGCGCCCGGCGCCAGCGTCTGCCAGGACGGCAGCGCGAAGCGGGCGTGGTTGTAATTGGCCTTGAAGCCGCCGATGTTGTTCGGACCCGCGTAACCGGCCGTGGTCGTCGTCAGGCCGAAGCCGGACTGGTCGCTCAGGTCGGACGGCGTCGAGACCGGATAGTCGAACTCGAACACGGTGCCGCCCGGCAGCGTCACGGTCGAGTTGTTCTTGACCGTCATCACCGGGTTGATCGGATAGTTGCTGTCGCCCGGCTTCCACGCCCCCAGGGTGACGCTGACGTTGGCGCCCGCCGCCGGCACCGTGCCCTCGGCGCGCTTGTTGCCGTACGGCCCGGCCGTTTTGAAGGCGTCGAACAGGGCGTTGGTCAGCGTGTAGCCGATGAAATATTCGCCCTTGCCGCCGTTGCGCGCGGCGTCCCAGGCGTAGTCGCCGGCCATCTCCCAGATCATCACGCCGCCGATGTTGTTGGCGATGATGTACTGCGCCTTGGCGGCGATCGACTGCGCCGTTTCCGTCGAGATGAACACCTTCTTGGTGGCGTTCCACAACCACGGCGCCGCCATCGTGCTGCTGTAGTAAGGCGCGTAGCTGCCGACGATGGTCTTGTCCGTCACCTTGTAGGCGGCCAAGTAGTCGGGCACGATGCCGTTCTGCAGGTTCAGCGCGTGCCACAGGGGATTGCCGCCGCCGGGCACGGGATTGCCCTGGCTGTCGAGGTCGAACCAGAGGTTGTCGATGCCGGTCGCGCCGTTGCCGCAGGTTTTCACGCCGGCGCAGGTGACGGTGGAATTCGTCAGCGCGGTGGTGCCCCACAGGCCGTTGCTGCCGCCCGAGACGTCCTTCCAGCCGCGCGTGTAGAAGGGCACGCCGATGTTGATGCGCCCGGACTGCAGCGCGCCGCGGTAGTAGCGATAGGCCCAGTCGGTGTTCAGGTAGCCGATGTTCTGGTACTGGTAGGCGTTGCCGGCTTTCAGTTCGGCGTCGTTGCCGTCGTCGAACAGGGCGGCGTTGGGTCCGACGTACTGGTTCCAGGCGCCGTGCAAGTCATACGACATCAGGCTGGCGTAGTCCAGATACTGCAGGCCCGACATGTTTTCCTCGCCGCGCAGGATCCAGCCGGAGGCCGAGCCGGCGATGGTCAAGAGGTAGTACTTGCTGTCCTGCACGGCCGCCGCGTCGAGCTTCTGGCGCACGGTTTTCAAGAGCACGTTGTAGCTGGCCATGAGCCCGTTCAGGCGCGGCTTGGAGATGGCGAAGTCGACCGGGTTGCCGGCCTCCGCGTTGGTGGTCGGGTGCTCGTAGTCGACATCGATGCCGTCGAAGAAGCTGTACTGGCGCAGGAAGGACACCATCGAATCGGCCAGGGTGTTGATGCCGGCCGTGTTGATGGAACCGTCGGCGTTGGTGGTGGCCGTGTAGAAGCCCGTGCCGCCCGCCCAGCCGCCCACCGAGATCATCATTTTGACGTTCGGATATTTTTTCTTGTATTGCGCCAGCAGGTTGAAATGGCCTTTGTACGGCAGCGCCGGGTCCATCGCGGCGGCGGGCACGGTCGGCCAGCTCAGGCCGGTGTCCGGATTGGCCGGCCCCGCGCCGATGGCGATCTTCGAGGTGGCCGGATCGACCGAGGCGAAAGCGTAGTTCAGGTGCGTGATCTTGTCCCACGGCAGATTGTTGACCAGATAGGCCGGGCTGCCGTCGACGCCCGTGCGCCAACTGGCGAAGTAGCCGACGATACGCCGGTTCAGGCCGTTGGCGAGGATTTCGCGGCCATTGGCGTCGTAGACTTTGCAATACGGCACATTGGCGACGCTGGAAATCAGGCCGTCGGGACGGCATGGCGTCGGGGTCGGCGGCGTGGGAGTGGGCGTCGGCGTCGGCGTCGGAGTTGGCGTCGGCGGGGTTGGCGTCGGGGTCGGGGTCGGTGGCGTCGGGGTCGGGGTCGGTGGCGTCGGGGTCGGCGTCGGCACGCCGCAAGCGTCGGCGCCGGCGGAAGCCCAGGCCTGTTGCCATGCCCAGCCTGTGCCCGGCTCGTAAGCGGCATTGCCGGAGGAGCACCAGCCGGCGACCGTGCAACTGAAGGTCGCGCCGCCGTTGGAGACCAGCTGGCCCGCCGTGTAGCTCGCGCCGGCCACGTAAGGGCTGCAGGTCGACGGCGTGGTCGGTGTCGGCGCCGGTGTCGGAGTCGGGGGCGGGGTCGGCACCGGCGCGCCCGAAGTCAGCGTCCATGGACCGGAGGCGTTCGCCGCGTTCGGCGCATCGCCCTGGGTCCACCATTTGGCGGTATAGACGGCGCCCTGATAGCTGGCGCATTGGCCGCCCGTGTAGACGCTGGCCGCGCTCCAGTCCGCGCACGAGGCCACGGTCGAAGCCAGCAGCGCCGTCTTGGCCGCCGGCGGCGCTTCCTGGCCGCCGCCGCAGGCGGCAAGCATGCCGCTCAGCATCGCCATCAACAATGCATTGTGTTTGATTTTCAAGTCTGTCTCCATCAGGTCGTGGTTGTTACGGCGAAAGAATGGCTTCCCGCCATGCGGATGGCGGAAAGCGGCCCTGCTTTATCCATCGGTGGATGCCCGCGGCGGCGCCAGGCGGCCGCGCGGACCGCCGCGCTCACTTCAGTTTGATGCTCCAGTTCGCTTCCACGCACTTCACGTAGTTGCCGGAGATCAGGGCGCTGTAGGGCGTCTGGTAGCTCACCAACTGGCACTGGTTGTCGCCGCCGGCGCTCCAGTTCTTTTCCCAATAGATGTTGTAGGCGGCCGAACTGGCCGGGCCGAAGCGCTGCATGGCGGCGCAGGAGAGTTGCTCGGCGCTGTAGTCCCAGCCCAGGTCGGCGGCGAATTGCCTGAAGTAGTCGATGCGGTTTTGCGCCGCCGGCTTTTCCGTTCCCAGTCCGCATTCGGCGTTGATGATCATGATCGTCGTGGCGAAGTTGTTGCCGGCGCCGGCCGCGATGTCGGCCTGGTTCGGTACCCAGGTGCCGTCCAGCACATGCAGCATCGACGGTTTGGGCGGTTGCGGATAGACGAAGAAGAAGGTCGCCGAGGCCAGGTTGAGCCAGGTCGACGCCACCAGGTCGGGATTCTTCAGCAGCACCGATTGGTCGCCGTCGTTCATCGCCTGCGAGAACGGACCGTAGTTGTAGTTGTAGGAGAGTTGCTTGGCGCCGCGCCCGAAATACTTCTTGAAGCTGCCGTCGGCGTTGACGCCGCAGGTCCACACCTTGTTGAAGACGGGATCGGCGCATTCGGTGTTGTAGGCGCAGCCGGCGCCGGTTTCATCGCAACCCATCTCGCGCAGGTATTTCAAGCCCTGACGCCATTGCGGCGTGGGAATGCTGGGGTTGTGATCGCCCGTTTCCTGGCCGAAGTGGGCAAACATCGTCGCCAGGGAGTGGCGGCAAATGCTGTCGGCGTTGCGGCCGTCGGCGTAATCGTCGCACACGGCAGGGAACTTCGCCACCGCCTGCAGGAAGCGTTGATAGGTGTAACTGGGATCGCGCACGGCGAAGTAGAAATCCCATTTGAAGGCCGGCAGCAGGCGCTCGACGCGCTTCACGTTGGCCGGGTTGCCCGCCAGGCCGGCTTGCACTTTATCGACCTCGAGGTTCGGCAAAGTGCGGATCGACGCTTTGACTTTGCGGAAAAAATCGTTATTGCTCAATGCCGCTTCCGTCGCTTCCGCCTGGGCCTTGGTGGGGATGCCCGGCGTCGGCGTCGGCGTCGGTGTTGGCGTCGGTGTCGGTGTCGGAGTTGGCGTAGGTGTTGGCGTCGGAGTGGGTGTCGGCGTCACCGACACCAGCGCCCATGGTCCGTAGGGATCGGTGCTCGGAATGTCACCCTGGACCCACCATTTCGCTTTGTAAACTTTGTCTTGATAGGTCGCGCATTGGCTCGCCGTGTAGATCTGCCTGGCATCCCATGCGGGGCAAGTTGCGCTGACGCTGGTACTCGCCAGCAGCTTGGTCGGCGCCTCGCCGCTCGAGGACGATCCGCCGCACGCGGCAAGCGCGCCTCCCAGCAAGCCACCCAACAGACGGATGAACAATCCGCTCCTACGATTCGTTTTCATTTTTGTCTCCCTTGAATTCCGCGGAAAAACCATCTATGTGGTTTTTTTGCTTTATGCCAAGAGAATGGAACCTTGAAAAGTGGTCGTCAAGTGGTTTTAATTTACCGCTAATCTTTCAATACCAATTACCGAAAACGGGCTTCCGGCAGGGGAAAATGGAAATAAATGGCTCCTGTTGTTTGGCTGCGTGGGCAGCCTCCGCGCGCCTCCTGCCGAGGCTCAAGCGCAGGATGGCGGCGCGACGGAATCTGCCTAAGCCAATGATTTCAATGATGAAAAATATTCAAGAAGGCGCACCGATCCGGGCCAGCCGCCGTGTCGGCGGGACGAGCGGCCCGGATGGATAGATTGGAGGAAAGGAAAGTGTTTGTACAAAATGGAAAACAAGGTGATCTATCTGGTATGAATACCGTTTTTTGGCGCGGTATGCAGTGGTATGGTGCGGCCCGCGCATGCGCGCGCCGGCACCATCCGGACGCTGTTCGTCCCGCTCATTTCTTGGGGTAGTAGAGCTCGTAAAACCAGGCGCAGGCCGTTTCGATCTGGGTCTGGATGCGCGGCGGAATCGCGTGCAGTTTCGGTTTCACGACCCGCTCGGACTGGCGGTGCAGGTATTTCATGTGATAGTGGCTGTCGCTTTCCGACACCCCCATCGCCAGCTTCTGCGGGTCGATCTGGAACGGCGCCAGGCCCAGCCAGGCGTACAGGTGGGACATGCAGGCGGCCGGCTGTTCGACCAGATCCTCGAAGCGCACGAAGTAGAGTTTTTTCTTCACCTCTTCCGGCAAGTCCTGCACGGCGTGCAGGGAAACCAGCGGCGCGCCGACGGCGCGGTCATTCGCGAACAGCATGTCGGCCCGGCCGAGGCGGTCGAAATCGGCCAGGTGGTCGATGAAGTCGACCAGGATGGTGCGCTGGTGCTGCGCTTCGATGGAACCGTAGACCTGGCCCAGTTCTCGTATGCAAACGATCAGCTTGGCCTCCGGCGCCAGCGTCAGCAAGAGCTCGACGGCGTGCAGCCAGGCGCGGTTCTTGTCGACCACGGCCGATTTCTCGCAGTCGTGGTACCAGCCGCGCAGGTAGCCGCGCATGGCCGACATCAGGTGCGCGTAACTGCGCTCGAAGGAACTGTCGAGCTGGGACAGGAAGAACTGGTCGTCGCTGACCATGCGCCGCATGCCCAGCAAGGTGTTGCACAGCGGTGAGCTATGCCCTTCGCAGTGGAGCTCCGGGTGCTGCGCCAGCATCTGGCACAGCAGGGTCGAGCCGGCGCGCGGCAAGCCGGTGACGCCGATGAAGTTGGGCGTCATCGGCGCGCCCCCGTGGATGGAACCCGCCGCGTATCGGAAAGTCGCAAAAGTAGTCCCCCTGTTCGTTAATTGGCACCTTTGGAGCGCTCGCTTGTTTTGAAGCTCACCGGTAATTTGACGCCTAAATCGATGACCGTCAAGTTCAATCCGGGCAGCATGTTCGTGACGACGCTGCCGCTGCCCTGGAACGCCGGCGCCGCGCCGCCCTTGCCGCTGCCCGAGTTGCTGCCGTTCGATGTTTCCGACGCCGGGGCGCCGGACGACGACGGCGCGGCGGCCGGGGCCGCGAAGGCCAGCGGCGTCGGGCCGGCGCCGGGGATCTCCAGGATCAACTGCGTCGTCCCGACCATGTTTCCCTGCGACGGGGCGACGGCCGTCATGGCGATGGCGCTGTTCACGCCGCTTTGCGCGGCGGCCACGGTCTTGACCTGCAGCACGCCGTCGACGAAGTTGATGGCGTAGTTGCCGCCCTGCTGGCCGGACGGCGTGATGCTGTAGGCGCCGCCGGGCGAGGTGCTGGTGGCCAGCGTGGCGAAGGACAGCGCGCCGCTCAGGGCGCCGGCCACGGTGTCGTCCCCTTGCAGCGGCGAGTAACTGGCGCTGAATGCCGGGTTGGCCTGACCGGCGTCCTTCGCAGCGTTGTTCGCCGTCACCGTCAGGGCCGCCGGGGTGATGTTGGCGCTGGCGACGGCCGTCTGCTTGACGCTGTAGTTGCCGGCGTCCTGGCCGCCGATGCCGATGCCGGCCACGCTGACTGTCTTGCCGTTGCCGACATTCTTGTCGCCGAAGCTGGCGCCGGAACTGCTCAGTATCAATTGATCTCCGGCCACGCGGTTGTCGCCCAGGGTCACGTTGGCGACGCGCCCGCCGTCGTAGACCTTGTTGGCGGCGATCGCGTTCACCGTCAACGCGGCGCGCGCGATGTCGGCCGTCACGCCGCCCGGGTTGCTGATCGTGTAGTTGCTCGCCAGGCCGGCGCTGGCGCCGGAGCCGGCGTCGGCCAGCACGATGCCGCTGACGTTGACGACTTTGCCGAGGCCGGCGTTCTTGTCGGCGAAGGCTCCGCCCTGCCCCGAAAAGGCCAGCGTTTCCGCGCCGATCAAGCCGTCGAGGACACCACCGCTCAGGGTCGCGGCGGTGCTCCCGTCGTACACCTTGCCGGCCGCGCTCATGCCGGTCACGCGCAGCGCTTTCGGCGTGATGCTGGCCGTCGCGGCGGCGTTCGCGTTGGCCAGCGTGTAGTTGCCGGCGTCGGCGCCGCCCAGGGTGATGGCGCTGATGCTGACGCTCTTGCCGGTGCCAACGTTCTTGTCGGCGAAGACGGCGCTGGCGCCGCCCACGCTGAGCGCGTCGCCGCCGATCTTGCCGGAGAAGACGGCGCCGGCCGCGTTCAGGGTGGCGCCGGTGGCGCCGTCGTAGACTTTATTGGCGGCGCCGATGCCGGTGACGCCGCCGATGACGGCGCGCGTGATGTCGGCCGTCAATCCGCTCGGGCTGACCACGCTGTAATTGCCGGCCAAGCCGGCAGTGGCGCCGGAACCGGCGTCGAGCAGGGTCACGCCGCTGATGAGGACGGTCTTGGCGCTGCCGGCGTTCTTGTCGGCGAAGGCGCCGTTCATGCCGGAATAGCCCAGCGTTTCCGTGCCGACCAGGCCGTCGAGTGTGCCGCCGCTGACCGTGGTGGCGGTGTTGCCGTCATACACTTTGCTGACGGCCGAGACGCCGGTGAAGCTCAGCGCCTTCGGTGTGATGTTGGCCGTCGTGCCGGCCGTGGCGCTGCCCAGGGTGTAGTTGACGGCGTCGGCGCCGGCCAGCGCGATGCCGCTGATGCTGACCGTCTTGCCGTTGGCGGCGTTCTTGTCGGCGAAGACGCCGCTGGCGCCCGTCACCGACAGCGCGTCGCCGCCGACCATGCCGGCGAAGACGGCGCCGGCCGCGTTCAGGCTCGCCGCGTCGCTGCCGTTGTAGGCGCGGTTGGCGGCCGTGATGCCGCCCACGGCGCTGATCGCCGCGCGCGTCACGTCGGCCGTCAAGCCGAGCGGCGCGCTGACGCTGTAGTTGCCGGCCAGGCCGGCGGTGGCGCCCGAGCCGGCGTTGGCGAGCACGATGCCGCTGACGCCGACGGCTTTTTCAATGCCGGCGTTCTTGTTGGCGAACAGGCCGCTCTGGCCCGAGAAGGCCAGCGTTTCCGCGCCGACCAGGCCGCTCAGGGAGCCGCCGGACAGGGCCGCCGCGCGGTTGCCGTCGTAGACGCGGCCGAGCGCGCTCATGCCGACGATGGTCAAGGCCTTCGGTGTGATGCTCGCCGTCACGGCGCCCGGATTGCTGACGCTGTAGTTGCCGGCCAGGCCGGCCGTGGCGCCGGAACCGGCGTCGGCCAGCGTCGCGCCGCTGACGGTGACACCCTTGCCGTTACCCGCGTTGGCGTCGGCGAAGGCGCCGGCGAGGCCGGACAGGGCCAGCGTCTCGCTGCCCACCAGGCCGCTCAGGACGGCGCCGGACAGGCTGGCCGTGGCGTTGCCGTCATACACCTTGTTGGCGGCCACCAAGCCGCTGACGGTGAGCGCTTTCTGCGTGACGCTGGCCGTCAGCCCGGTCGGATTGCTGACGCTGTAGTTGCCGGCCAGGCCGGCCGTGGCGCCGGAACCGGCGTTGCCCAGCGTCGCGCCGCTGACGGTGACGGCCTTGCCGTTGCCCGCGTTGGCGTTGGCGAAGGCGCCGCTCAGGCCGGACAGGGCCAGGGTTTCCGTGCCCACCAGGCCGAGCAGCGCACCGCCCGACAGGGAAGCGGCGGCGTTGCCGTTGTACGTCTTGTCGGCGGCGGACAGGCCGCTGACGGTCAAAGCCTTCGGCGTGATGTTGGCCGTCATGCCGGTCGGATTGAGGATGCTGTAGTTGGCGGCCAGGCCGGCCGTGGCGCCGGAACCGGCGTTGGCCAGCGTCACGCCGCCGACGCTGACGGCCTTGCCGTTGCCGGCGTTGGCGTCCGCGAAAGCGCCGCTCTGGCCGGAGAAGCCCAGCGTTTCCGTGCCGACCAGGCCGCTCAGGGCGCCGCCGCTCAGCACGGCGACGGCGTCGCCGTCATAGGTCTTGCCGGCGGCGCTCATGCCGGTCAGCGTCAAGGCCTTGGGCGTGATGTTGGCCGTGGCGCTGGCGGTGTTGCTGGCGAGGATGTAGTTGCCGGCGTCCAGTCCGCCCAGCGTGATGCCGCTGATGCTGACCGTCTTGCCGTTGCCGGCGTTGGCGTTGGCGAAGGCGCCGCCGGCGGCGCCGACGCTCAGCGCGTCGCCGCCGACCATGCCGTCGAAGCTGGCGCCGCCGCTGGTCAGTGTGGCCGCGCTGGTGCCGTCGTAGGCCCGGTTGCCGGCCGTGATGCCGCTGACGAAGTTGATCGTCGCCGCCGTGATGTTGGCCGTCAGGCCGGTCGGCTGGGTCAGGGTGTAGTTGCCGGCCGCGCTGCCGCTGAGGCTGTCATTGGCCGTCACGACGATGTTGTTGCCGACGTTCTTGCTGGCGAAGGTACCGGCCTCGCTCAGGCTAACGTGGCCGGCGTCCGGCCCGACCACGCCGACCAGCACGCCGCCGTGCAGGAAGGCCGCCAGGCTGCCGTCGTAGACCTTGTTGTTGACCAGCGTGCCGGTGACGGTCAGCACCGTAAGGGGCGCCGGGTCGATGGTCAGGGTGCCGTTCTGGTAGCTGATCAGATAGCCGTGCTGGCTGGTCGAATAGAAGCCGGACGGTGTGATCGCGTAGCTGCCGGCGTTGACGGCGCCCTGCGCAGAACCGGAATAGGCGGCCGTGCCGAGCAGGTTGGCGTCCGGCACGGTCGAGTAGGCGACGCCGTTTCCGCCGCTGTAGGCCACGCCGTCGTAGGTCTTGCCGGCGGCCTTGGCCTGCACCGTCAGCGGCGTCATGAAGGCGCGCAGCAGCGGATAACTGTGGCCGTCGTACTGCGCCCACACGGAGGCCATGTCCCAGTTCGGGTTCACGCTGCCGTTGGCCGACGTGGCGCTGGTGAAATTGGCCAGCGTCTGCATGTTCGCCGTGCTCATGCCCAGGCCGCCGGAGCTGGTGGCCTTGCCCGAGCTGGTCGTGTCCCAGAAACTGCGCGTCACGCTGCCGGCGTAGTTCAGGCCGACCAGGCCGCCCACGCCGCTGCTGCCGGTCGGCGCCCCGCTCGAATAACTGGTGCTGACGGAGCCGGCGTAGTTCTGCCCCACCAGGCCGCCGACCTGGGCCGCGCCGGCCACGGCGCCGCTGGCGTAGGTGTTGCTGATGGTGCCGGTGTTGTAGCCGGCCAGGCCGCCGACGTTGCCGTTGCCCGTCACCGGCGTCGTCGCGTAACTCTGGCTGATGGTGCCGCCGTTGCGCCCGGCCAGGCCGCCGGTGTTGTTGCGCCCCGTAACGCCGCCGCCTTCCAGGCCGACGTTGCTGACGCTGCCGCCGCTGCCGACGGCGCCGAACAGGCCCACATTGTCACTCGTCGGCAGGTTGATGTTCAAGCCGCTGATGGTGTTGCCCTTGCCGTCCAGGCTGCCCGTGAACTGGCTGGCGAAGCGGCCGACGGGGACGAAGCTGCTGTCATGCCAGACGTCGGTGGTGCCGGCCGTCGCGGCCGCCGAAAAACTGCCCTCGAGCGTGAAGGTGCCGGTCAGGTTCATCGCCATCAGTTGCAACTGGTGGGCGCCGCTGACGCTGGTCGAATACTCGGACGAGAGCATCGGATAAGTGGCGCCGAGAGCGCTCCCCGCGTTGTTGAGGCTGCCGTCGACGTCGACCATGACCCATTTGTTGCCCGTGTCGCCGGGCGCTGTCGTGAAGACGAAGGTGGCGAAATTCGCGGCCGTCTTCATCTGCACGCTGGTCAGACCGGTGGTGCCGGTGAAGTGGCCCGCTTGGGCGAAGCCGATGGCGGGCGTGGCGCCGTTGACGGTGGAATTGAAGTAACTGCCGGTGATGGTGCCGTTGTAGTTATCCCCCAACAAGGCGCCGAATTCCGTGCCCCCCGTCACCAGGCCGACGGCGTAACTATTGCTGACCGGCCCGATGTTGTAGCCGACCAGGCCGCCGGCCCTGTTGTTGCCGTGCACTGCGCCGGTGGCGTAGCTGTTGGCGATGCTGGCCGCGTTGTTCATGCCAACCAGGCCACCAATGTAGGTACCGGTGCCCGTCACGGTGCCCGTGGCGTAGCTGTTGACGACGCTGACGGTGTTGTAAATCGCGCCCGCCAGGCCACCTATGCTGTTGCCGCCGGACACATTGCCCGTCGCGTGGCTGTTGCTGACCGTGCCGCCAAAGTTCATAGCGGCCAGCAAACCACCCGAGTAACTGCCGCCCACCACGGCGCCCGTCGCATAGCTGTTGCTGATGGTGCCGCCGTAATTGTAGACGGCCAGGCCGCCGCCGCTGGCAGTCGTGCTGATGGCTGCCGAGGAATGGCTGTTCGACAGCGTGCCCGAATTGAATCCCACCAGGCCGCCGACGGTGGCATAACCGCTGCCCGTCACGCTGCCGCTGCTGTAGCTGTTGTCGATGAGACCGGTGTTCAAGCCGACCAGGCCGCCGTTGCGCCCGTAGGCGCCGCCGCTGACGGTGACGGTGCCGCCAGAATGGCTGTTGAGTACGCTACCCGCGTTTTCCCCCACCAGCGCGCCGATGCCATGGTAGACGCCGTAGCCGGGCGAGCCGTAGGCGGCCGCGCTGCCGGTGATGCTGACCGCGTCCAGGCCGACATTGCGCACCGCGCCGCCCACGCCGACGACGCCGAACAGGCCCACTTCGATGTCTGGGCGGTTGATGTTCAAACCGCTGATCACATGGCCGAGGCCATCGAATTTTCCGCTGAAGGCGCTCGTCGTGTTGCCGACGGGGGCGAAACCGGCGCCGCCATTCCAGCCGCTGGTGGCGCGCGCGTCGATGTTGCTGCCGAGCGCGTAATTGCCCGTCAAGCCGCCCGCCATGCCCTGCAGATCCGTGCCGCTCGTGCTGCCGGCCGCGCCCAGGCTGTTGATGACCGTGTACGCGACGACGCCGCCGTTCGAGCCCAGCTTGGTGCTGAAGTGCGCGCCCGAGGGCAGGTCCACCGCCGCCGCCACGTTGACGACGCTGGCGTTGCCGGCCGCCACGGCAGCCTGGCCGTACACCAGCGCCAGGCTGGCGGTGCCCGAACCCTTCATGGCCGTGTTGATGTTGATGTTGTTCTGCGCGTTCAGGGTCAGCGTGTTGGCGGCCCAGCTCACCGTGTCGTTGACGTTGACGTTGCCGGCCGTGCCGCTGCCGCCGGTGCTGCTGAGGATGCTCACATTGCCACCGGCCAGATTGCTCGACAGCGTGGCGCCCGTCATGTCGCCGCCGCTGGCGGCGATGGTGAAGTCGGTCGGGTCGACCAGCCAGGTGCCGGCCAGGCCGCGCCCGGCCACGGCGGCCGTGCCGACGCGGGCGGCCGGATCGATCTTCACATGCGCGGCCGAGGTTTCGACGAAGCCGCCGTCGCCGCCGGTGGGGGCGCCGGCGTCCAGGCGCCCCGCCAGGTTCACCGTGCCGGACTGCATGTCGCCGAGCAGCTTGATGCTGCCGGCCCGCTTGTCGATGCTGTGCGCCTCGATGACGCCGGTGTTGTTGACGACCGTCTGCAGCAGCGTGCCGGCGGCCTGGGCGCTGAGCAGCACCCGGCCGCCGTCGGCCTGGATCAGGCCGCCGTTCTGCACCAGCGCGCGCAGCGCGCCCTGGTTCACGGCCACGTTCAGCAAGCCGTCGCCGGCCACGTCCAGCGTGACGGCGTTGCCGGCGGCCAGGGCCACCGAACCCAGTCGGGCGCTGATCGTGCCCTCGTTGGACACGCGCGCGCCGAGCAGCGCGACATAGCCGCCGGCGGCGTTGATGCTGCCCTGGTTGAGCACGGCGCCGGGGCCGGCGTTGACGAAGCGGTACCTGCCGGCCATGAAATCGGCGTCGCTGATGCCCAGCGTCGAGGCCGCCAGGCCGCCGACGTTGACGCTGGCGCCCTTGCCGAACAGGATGCCGTTCGGGTTCACCAGGAAGACCTTGCCGTTCGCCGACAGGCTGCCCAGGATGCTCGACGGCTCCGCGCCCAGCACCCGGTTCAGCGCCACGGCGGCGCTGTTCGGCTGGACGAACTGCACCGTCTCGCCCTTGCCGATATTGAAGCTGTTCCAGTTCAGCACCGCGTTCTGGCTGGCCTGGTTCACCGTCGTCTGGCCACCCGCGCTACTCACGCTGGCCGCGCCCGCCGCCACCACGCCGCCCGTCGGCAGCGCCAGCGCCGTCGGTCCGAAGGCCAGCATCAGGGAGGCCGCCAGGGCCTTCAGCGCCGGCCCGGCGCCACCGGCCGAACCCGGCAGCGAGCGCTTGCCGGCGCTCTTCACCAGTTCCGAGACGGCCACGAAGGTGCCGGTTTTGATGCTCCAGATCGAACGGTAGATGCGGTTCATGATGGTTTTCCTGCCTGTCGAATGAGTGACACGATGCGATCAAAAATACTGGATGGCCTGCAACCAGACGCGGCCCATGCGGTCCGGCACCGAGACGGCCTCCGCGCTACCCAATTTGTGGGCGTAATACAGCTTCAGCGACAGGCCCTTGGCGCCCATCCAGCTCAGGCCCAGGCCGGCGCCGCTGAGCGTCTTGCGGTTCTCGCCCGGCGCGTAGGGATGCTTGTTCAGGCTGACGCTGCCGGTGTCGACGAAGGCCAGCGCCTGCAACTGCCCCGCCGGCAAGGCGGCGGGCGTCGGCAAGCTGCGGCGCAATTCCAGCGACAGCACATAACCCTGGTCGGCGTAGCCCTCGCCGCCCGGATAGGCGCGCACCCCGCCGACCCCGCCCAAGCCCATTTTTTCGGAGATGTCCAGGTTCTTCCCGGCCACTTGCGCGTTCAGCGCGGCGAGCAGGCTGGTGCTTTCGTTGAGGTACTGCAGGCGCATCGCGCTCAACGAGAATTTATTGAAGCGGCCGTTGCTGGCCACCGTCGCGGCGTCGTTCAGCAGGGCCACCGGGCTGCGGATGTCGATCTTGCCGGTGGTCCAGGTGAGCGAGAAATTGCTGACGCCGCCGCCGGCTAGCTCGTCGCGCCAGTCGCCGTTGACGTTCAACATCCACACGCGGGCGTCCTTGTCGCTGACGGCGCCGCTCGAATCGGTCTTGTCGTGGAAGGACTTGCTGTCGTAGTTGACCTGCGCGTAGACGCTTTTGGCGCGCGTGCGCAGCAAGGGATAGCTGGCGTAGACGCTGGCGATCTTGGCCGTGCCGCTGGCCTTCAGGGCGGCGAACTCCTCGCCGAGGCGGTAGTCCATATTGGTGTACGCCAGGCCCAGCTTGCCCAGGCCGATCTGGCCCTGGTAGGCGGCGCGCACGTAGTTGAGGCCGTCGGCCGAGGTGAAGCCGCGCACGGTGGCGACGTCGCCGTAGCCGAACACTTCGTTGACGTTCAGCGTGGCGCCGACCCGTTTGGTGCCCGTGTAGCGGTTGCCCTGGTTGTCGGCGTCGACGCTGCCGCTGACGCGCGGGCCGGGGCCGACATCGACGATCAGGTCGGAGGCGCCCAGCGAGGCGCCCGGCACCAGGGTGGATTTGACCTCGACGCCCGGCAAGTCCGACAGCAGCAGCAGGCGCCGCTCCAGCGGCGCGGCGGCGATCGTGTCGCCATCCTGGAGGCCCGCCAGAACCTGCCGGGCGAGGCCGTCGGCGACGCGGCTCTGATTGCGCAGCGTGACGGCGCCGTACTGCCCCTCCAGCACGGCGATGCGCACCGCGCCGTCCTGGATGTCCTGCGCCGGCAGGAAAGCCTGCGCCAGGAAATAGCCCCGGGCGTGGTAATAGTCGGCCACCTTGGCGGCCATCGCGCGCAAATCGTTGAGACTCAGTTCGCGGCCCGGCGTAAAGCCGGTCACGGCCGCCAACTGGTCGGCGGGGAATTGGGTCGCCGCCGTCACGCGCAAAGTGTTGACGACGATGGTCGTGTCGTCGGCCAGCGCGGCGGGCGCCGTGGCGCCGCGCTGGATGCGGATCTCGGGCGCGGCCTTGGGCAATTGCGGCGCCGGCGGCACCTGCAGGATCTGGCTGCCGGCGCCGGGTGGATCGACGGCATAGGCGGCCTGGCTAAGCGTCAGGAAGGCCAAAGGCAATAAAAATTTTTCCAAAATCGCTCCCCAAGAATTCCTTGCCATGACCCGTCATCAAGTCCAGACCGATCAGCAATATATTTCAGATGGGAATTATCTTAGCAAACTAAAGAGCGGAGATCGCCATCAATTCCAGCTTTTTACGGTGTGTATCAATTGGAAATTAATTTCATTACAATTGGTGAGAATGATGATTTTCTGCGCCGGAAATTTACCTGGGCTCATGGGGGACGGAGAAATGTTGAACAAAAATAATGCCTAAAATGAATGTGCAACGTGTCGCAATTAAACGACGAAAATAGACTACTTATTTGATAGTAACTGGCGAATGGGAGCGCCGCGCTGGCCCCAAACGGCGCGGCGTCCAAGGTCCGGCTAGCCGCGCCGCCGCAGGCGCCGCCAGCCCAGCACGATCCCGCTCACGCTGATGAGCATCCCGCCGGCGCTGATGGCCAGCATCCACGCGTCCCACCAGGGGCGCCGCTCCAGCAGCGGCGCCCAGTCCCAACTGTGCAACAGGGAAAACAACCAACGCCCGGCGCGCTGGCGGGCGTCGAGCTGCCGGACGACGGCGCCGCTGGAGGGATCCAGATAGAGCCAGCTGTCGTGCGGATCGTCGAATTTCAGGCGCAGCACGGGCAGGCGCTTGCCGCCCCCCGTCATCGTGTGCGCCGCGCGGCTGTAGTAGTAATTGTCGTACTGCTCCAGCACGCGCACCTCGACGATGCGGTGCGGCGCCATCAGCGCGCCGCCCAGGGCGCGCATCTGCGCCATGCCGAAGGCCTCGAAGGGCAGCGCCCGGCCCGGAGCGGCGCCGGCCGCCAGCAGGCGCGTGCGGCCCTGCCCGTCCCAGGCGAGGAAATAGCCGGCGCCGTCGACGACGCGCCACTCCAGCTCGCGCGCGGCGAAACCGCCGTCTGCCAGGCGCTGCAGGGCTTGCCGCGCCGGCAAGGCGAAGTAGTCGGCGCGCCAGCGGCCCTGCTGGGCCACCTTGGGCGCGCCGGAATCGAGCACCTTGAAGGGATTCATCGACATCAAGCCGCTGAAGATGAAGCTCAGCGTCAGGCTACCGAAGAGCAGGCCCAGCAGATGGTGCCAGCGCATCCACGGCTCCCGGTAGGGCGAGCGCGAACCACTGCGGAAGCGCCCGGAAAAACGCCAGCGCCAGACTCCCACCAGCATGCCCAGCAGCGCCAGCGCCGTGGCGGCGATGGCGGTGTAGACCACGATGTCGGTCCAGAAACGCTCCAGGGCGCCGCCGCGGAAGGGATACATCCAGTGCAACCAGCTGCCGACCCAGTTCCAGCCGCGCTCACCGATACTGGCGTCGCGCACCACCTCGCCGGTGCGCGCCGACACGTACAGCCGCGTGGCGGCCGCGTCGTCCATGGCCACCCGGTGCAGCGGGCGCTGCGCGTCCAGTCCCCTGGAGTGACTGAAGGCGTCCTCGGCCACCAGATCCACATAGCTGGCGCCCGCCTGCGGCATGAAGGCGCGCGCCGACGCCAGCGCGGCGGCGGCGTCGACCGGAGCGATGGCCAGGCCCGTGGCGCCGTCCAGCGCCAGCACCCCGGCGCGGCCGTAGCCGAGCATCAGGCGCGGCTGGCCGGCCACCGTCGTCAGGCGCACGCTGGCGGGCGCCTCGGCGCGGCCGGCCGCCGCCAGCCAGCGCTCCATGTCGGCGCAACAGCGCGACGCGTCCAGTTCCGGCAGCGCGGCCAGACGCTCGGCCTGGGTCAGCTTCGGATAGCCGACGTACATCATGACGACGCCGGAAAAGAACCACAGCGCCATGAACAGGCACAGCGCGATGCCCAGCCAGCGGTGCGCCAGATAGGCGTAGCGTTTCATGCGGGCGCCCATCAGAACCAGGACTGCAGCGTCAGGTCCACCGAGCGCGGCGCGCCCAGGTAGAAGCTGGAGGAGCCGACGTTGGCGGCGTAGACCTTGTCGGCCAGATTCTTGACGCGCACGGTGAGCTTGCTGTCGCGCCGCAACTGGTAGCTGAGGCTGGCGCCGAAGACGCTGTAGGCGGCGTCGCCGACGCTGTTGGCCGTGTTGCCGTAGCGCCCGGACACATGGCGCGCGTCGGCGCTCAATTGCAGCGTCGGGCTCGGGTTCCAGCTCAACCACAGATTCGCCACCCAGGCGGGGATGTTGGCCGGCGTCTTGCCGGCCCGCGAAACGGCGGCGCCGCCGACGTTTTCGACGAAGCTGTCGTATTGCGCGTCCGTATAGGCCAAGTTGCCCTGCAGGAGCCAGCTCTGGTTCAACTTGAAGGAACTGGCCAGCTCGACGCCCTTGGCCGATTGCTGGCCGACTGGCAAGGTGCCGCCGGGATTGTTCTGGTCGGCGATGGCCAGATTCTTGCGCGACAGGGAGTACAGCGCCAGCGTCGCGCTGCCACGTCCGTCGAGATAGCCAAACTTGCTGCCGAGCTCGAACTGGCGGCCCGTGGTCAGCTCGGAATTGCGCGCCTGGCCGTAGGAAACCGAACTCAGGATGCCGGCCGGCGGATCGGCCGCCGTGCTGTATTGCACATACACATTGGCGTGCGGCGTCACATCGTAGACCAGCCCGGCGCGCCCCGTCGTCGGCGTGTAATCGTGCTGGAAATAGGCCGGATTGCTCGCGCTGGCGGCCTTGTGATTGATGACTTCGATGCCGATGCGGTCATGCCGCAGGCCCGTCACCAGCGCCAGCGCCGGCGTCAGGCGCAGACGGTTTTCCAGGAACAGCGCCAGCGTGTTGACCTTGTTGGTGCGGTCCGGCGTGAAGCCGGCGCGCATGCCCGGCACGTCGAAGAAGTTTTCCGTCGCGAAGCCGGTCGGCGCGACCACGCTGACCGTGCCCGGCAACGACATGGGGAAGCGCGTCTGCGTGTTGCGGCTGTAATCGAAGCCGGCCGACCAGTCGGCCTTGAGGCCGCCCAGCGCGCCCTTGTGGGTCCACTCGAAACGCCCGCCGTCGAGCTTCTGATCATGGCGCTGCAACAGCGCGCCCGAGCGCACGACGGCCGTGTTGGCCGCGTTGAAGGCGTAGTTTTCCACGTTGCGGTAGTCGCGCAGCGCGTCGTAATGATAGAGCGTGTTCTTCAGCGTGGTCTGCGCCGAGAGACGGTATTCCAGCAGCGAGCGGGCCCAGCGCACGGTCTGCTCGTAGACGCCGTCGGCCGAATTGTAGTTCTGGAAGCGCGTGGCCGGATCGATGCGGCCGTCGCCGGAGGCCGGGTTCAGCAGCGGCGTGCCCCAGTACGGCCGGTCCACCTTCTCGTGCTGGTATTCCAGCGCCAGCGTGTGCGACAGGCGCGCGCCGAAGTCGCTCAGCAGCGAGGCGGCGCCGTTCAGGGCGGCGCGGCGCTGGCCCTCCACATAGCCGTTGCTGTGGCTGCGGTTGACGTCCAGGCGCGCGTAGTGCTGCGCCGCGTCCGTCCCGCCCAAGCGCCGGTTGAGGCCCAGCGCCAGGTCGCCGTTCGAGAAGGAACCATAGCGGGCGCGCAACTCCAGCAGATCGCCGTCGCGCTGCGCCAGCTTGCTCACGTAATTGATCGAACCGCCCACGGCGCCGGCGCCGAACAGATACGTGGACGGCCCGCCGACGACCTCGACGCGCTCGTAGATCCAGCTGTCGACCGGACGCGCCGCGATGGCGTCGTACTGCGGCGTGATGCCGTTGAACAGCTGGGTCAGGCTGCCGGCGCCGAAGCCGCGGTAATACACCGAACCGGCCGAACCGGGCGGCGCGGCGGCCGTCACGCCGGGCACGCCGGCGAGGATTTCCTGGGTATTGTCGGCGCCGCGCTGCTCGATCGCGGCGCGTCCGACGATGGCGACCGAGGCCGGCGTCTCGCGTGGCGTCAGGCCCAGGCGCGAGCCGGTGTTGTTGACGCTGTCGAGCGCCAGACCGTCGCCGGCCTTGCTGGCGCTGACGGTGACGCTGGGCATGGTCTGCTCGGACGCGAGGGACTGCGACCAGGCCGGCGCGCACAGGACGGCGACGGCGGCGGAAATGAGGGTTTTCTTGAAGTTCATGCTGGGACTGCCTTAACGCTAGAAATGCACTGCCCGTGCCGGCGCTGCGCCGGCATGGCGGGGATGCGCACGCGGGAGTGCGCGCGCCCCATCGGGCGGCGCGCGTGGCGCCGCCCGATGGACGGAGTGTGATTGCGATCTAGGAAAGGGCGGGAGGCGCGCGCGGCTGCGCCACCGACCACGCGTACAGGGCGCGCGGAGCGGAGAAGAACAGGCGGGGATACAGGGCCGGACGGCTGTCCGGCAAGGCGAAGGAAAAACGCAACTGGCCCGGCGGCAAGGCCGGTGTGTGCAGCGCGCAGATCGGGCAATGCTTCAAGTGCCCGTCCGCCGGCGCGGCGGGAACATCCTGCCCCAGATCGGCGACGGCGACCAACTTGCTGCCCTGCGCCGAACAAATCTGCATCCACGGCGAGGCGCCGCCCTTGGCCAGCATCTGCGCGGCCGCCGGCGTCAAGGCGATACCGAAGATCGCGACGAGGGCGATCCAAGACAACAGGCGGCGGAGGGCGTGGGACGGAAACATTGGCGCGATTCTAACGAGCGCCCCCTGCCCCGTCAAGGCGCCGGACGGACTAGGCAGGACGGGGAAGTGAAGCGGAAAGCGAAGCGCCCGGCCGCATTGCGGCAAAGGGCAAGTCCTTGGCCGGCGAGGCCGGCGAGCGGCCGGGCGGCGCGAGGGGACGGCGGAATTCGGCTATCATGCGCCCATCGAGCGCGCTCCGGCGCCAGGCTTTCCCATTAGCGCATCCCATGTCCCTGAAAATCTCCCGCATCCTGCACGCCGGCTACGTCTTCGAATGCGAGGCCAGCGTCATCGCCTTCGATCCCATTTTCGAAAATCCCTTCAGCCGCAACTGCCACGCCTTCCCCGACGTGGCCTTCGATCACGCCCGGATACGCGCGCTGAAACTGGACGCCGTGTTCATCTCGCACTTCCACGACGACCATTGCTCGCTGGAGAGCCTGGACCTGCTCGACCGCGCGACGCCGATCTACCTGTACTGCATTTTCGACGAATTGTTCGCGCTGATACGCGCGCTGGGCTTCGAGCACGTCCACCAGCTGGCCATCGACGTCCCCGTGCGCGTCGGCCCGTTCAACATCATCCCGCGCCGGGCGCTGGACGCTGACGTCGATTCGATGTTCCACATCCAGGCGGCCGGCCTGAACGTCCTCAACGTCGTTGACTCGTGGATGGACCCGGAAACGCTGACCGAACTGGCGCGCCACGCGCCCTGGGACATGGTGCTGTGGCCGTTCCAGACCATGCGCGAAATGGCTGTCATCGCGCCGTCCCGCGCCGCCGGCGGCCCCGCCGAATTGCCCGAGGAATGGATGGAGCAACTGGCCGTCCTGCAGGCGCGCTACATCGTTCCCAGCTCCTGCCAATTCGTCCAGGAAACCTGGTCCTGGTACAACCACGCGATGTTCCCCATCACCTACCGGCAGTTCCAGCGCAAAGTCGAGGCGGCGCTGCCGGCGGCGCGCGTGCTCAGGCTGAACCCCTCGGTATCGTTCGTGCTCGATCGCGACTCGCTGAAGGAGGCAGCGCCGCTGGACTGGGTGCTGCCGGTCGGCGAACAGGACCTCGATTTCGCCTGGGATGAGCACACCGTGCCGCCAAGCACGGCGGACATCGCCCGGCGTTTCGCGCCCCTGAGCGAGGAACAGCGCGCCCTCGTGCTCGATTTCTGCCGCGCGGGCTTGCTGGAAAAATACCGCGACATGGAACTTCCCGAGGAGAGCTTCTTCCAAAAACCACGGCTGTGGCAACTCTCCCTCTACGACCACGCCGGCGCCGTCGAGCGCTTCCACTATCGCACCGACGGCGATCGCATAGAGCGCGCCGACGCCGGCGGCGCGGCCCTGTCCTGGAGCACCGAAGTGCCGATCGCCAAATGCTACGCGGCCCTGGCGCTGGGCGAATCGCTGACTTCGATGTATATGCGCATCAACGACCAGGTCTTCGACGCGGCCACCGAAGCGGATCTGCTGGAGGCCGATATCGTCGACGATCCCTTGATCCGCTGCCTCTTCAACGACAGTGTCGCTGCCTACCAGGCGGCGCAGTTGAAGCGGCTGCGGGCGCGCCCGGCCGCAGCGGCGAGCGCGGCGTCGGCCCTGCCCGAGGACCAAGTGTAAGGGCTGGTGTTTGAAAGTGGCCGTGCTCGCACTTGATGCCCATTGCGGCTCGAATTAAGCGCAATTAAGAGAGGACACATGCTCACATTATCTGCAAATGGGTTTGCAATCGACAGTGCCAGCTCGTAGTCCACGGCCACGTGCTCACACTAGTTGCAAATGAAATTTCCAAATAAGTTAACAGGATTCCATCGGCCCATCTGCGACATCAAGGTTATGAATCTTGTCGTCCGAAAGCCGACATTCCACCTAAGCCGGGATCGAGATTACTCCGACCGCTAAAATCTGCATTTTCGAGCGTTCGATGGTTCTAAGACACAGAAGGCTTGGTGGCATTGCACGGTGCCAACGCTCCGCGCAGCTTCGTCATTGCAGAGCTGTGCGCGGCCACCGCCCATTCAGTCTTGAATTCCATAGCTAGGGCCCTTACCTTAACGTCGTCCGGCATGGCGTGCGACTGCTCAACGGCCTCACGGTACTCGGCAACGGCAGCCCCTGCATCTATGGTGGCATCAAAAATGCCTGCGCTGTTTAAGCAATCAAGCATCACCGAGCCAACCACCGATTCGCACTTTGCGATGACATGCAACAAGTATTTGTCAAAGGCGAAAAATGTCTTTGTCCTTTTCTGGTTTTGAACTTTTGGCTCCGCGAGGATCATCGGGAAGTTCCCGTCGATGTGCGCAGCAGATGTGATGTCCAGCCCGCGGTGAACGACTGCATTGCGCAGCTCCCGGAGGTAGGAGTAGTTCGCCGCTCCGTCCTGAAATACATCAAATACTAGACGCGAACACAACTGCGCTTCAAAAGCGTTTGACTGCAACGTAGCCGTATCACGGAAGAGGTCAATCGCTGCCAGAAGATTCAAAAAGTAGCCAGAGTAGTGAACTCTCATGTCCGTCTGTTCAGTGACGGATAGCTGCGTGCGAAACGATAGCGCAGCGCGCAGCGCGGTCTGTCTTGCGGACATGTACCACAATAGCGAATGCAGCATGTCTCGGTTGGCGATGCTCAAGGTAGTCATTGGCCTTCCCTGCGGAATTGAGAAATTGAATAAGCCAAGAATTGTACCGTACAGGTACCCCCACGCATGGCTCTGCCATCGAGACATTTTCCGTCTCCCACATGGGTTGATACGGCACGTTCAAGACTTCGTTACCCGATTATTTGGCCCCCCAACGAAACAATATCAATGGCTTTCCGTATTTGCAGTTAGCGAGCTAACTGCCATGGAACGCAAGTCAGTACTGTCGATTGCAAGCTCATTTTCAGATAGCGTGGGCACGCCCTCCGTCATTTGCATCTAATTCGAGCCGAAATCGATGTCGAATGCGAGCACGCCCGTTTTCAAACGCGAGCCACCACAAAGATGGACACATGCGCTGCCGGGCGCAGACGCATGCCTCAGACCGGCCGGCCTTGCCGCTCCCTGCCACATGCGGGCATTCGACTTGCCATGCCTCAGCCGCCCGCGCGCTTGGGGTCGTGGCCCTGCTTTTTCAGCGCCTCCATGAGCAGATCGCAATGGTCGCCCTGCACTTCGATCACGCCATCCTTGACGGTGCCGCCGCTGCCGCAGGCGGTGCGCAACTGCTTGCCCAGCGTCGCCAACGCCAAAGCGTCGAGCGCCAGTCCCTTGACCACGGTCACGCTCTTGCCGCCCCGCCCCTTGGTCTGGCGCGACACGCGCACCACGCCGTCGCCCACCGGCGCGGCCCTGGCACCCGCCTTGCAGGCGCACTCCGCCTGCGGGCGCCGGCATTCCGGGCACATGCGCCCGCCATCGGTGGAATAGACCAGGCCGCCTTCTGCACTACGTTTCATGATGATCTTGCCGGGAAATGGTGAAGGAGCGCAGATTCTGCCACATCCGGCGCCGCCCGTGCGCGCCGTCCCGCGAACGGAGCGGCGCGCGCGGCGGCGGCATCAGAACTCTTCCCACTCGTCGGCGGCGCCGGCGCTCTTCGCCGTCACCTGCCGGGCCTGCTGGATGGCCGCCGGGCGCGGCGCGCCGACGCGGGCAAGGAGCTTGGCGGCGGCGCGCTTGACGGCGGGCGCCGCCGGGGCGCTGCGCCGTGCCGGCGCGGCGGCCAGCGCATGCGCGCCGCCCAAGGTGAAGACGGCGACGACATGCGCCAGATTGTCGGCCTGGTCCTGCATCGACGCCGACGCGGCCGCCGCCTCCTCGACCAGCGCGGCGTTCTGCTGCGTCACCGTGTCCATCTCGACGATGGCCTGGTTGATCTGCTCGATGCCCACTTCCTGCTCGCGCCCGGCGTTGGTGATTTCGCCCATGATGGCGGTGACCCTTTGCACGCTGGCGACGACCTCCTCCATCGTCTTGCCGGCCTGGTCGACCAGCTTGCTGCCGATGTCGACCTTCTCGACCGAATCGCCGATCAGCTCCTTGATCTCCTTGGCGGCGGCGGCCGAGCGCTGCGCCAGATTGCGCACTTCCGTGGCGACCACCGCGAAGCCGCGGCCCTGCTCGCCCGCCCTGGCCGCCTCGACGGCCGCGTTCAGGGCCAGGATATTGGTCTGGAAGGCGATGCCGTCGATGACGCCGATGATGTCGACGATCTTGCGCGAGGAGGCGTTGATCGAGCCCATCGTCTGCACCACTTGCGACACCACCGCGCCGCCCTGCTCCGCGATGCCGGAGGCCGAGGCCGCCAGTTGATTGGCGCGCCGCGCGTTGTCGCCGTTCTGCTTGACGGTCGAGGTCAGTTCCTCCATCGAGGAGGCGGTTTCCTCCAACGAACTGGCCTGCTGTTCGGTGCGCGCCGACAAGTCCAGATTGCCGCTGGCGATCTGCCCGGAGGCGGTGGCGATGAGCTCGGTGCCGCTGCGAACCTGGCCGACGATGTTGTGCAAACTGCCGTTCATGTCCTTCAGCGCTTGCAGCAGCAGCCCCGTTTCATCGCTGCTGCGCACCTCGATCCGGCTCGTCAGGTCGCCCGAGGCCACCGTCTGCGCCACCTTCAGGGCCTCGTTCAGCGGCAGCGAAATGATGCGCGCCATCCATACGGCCTGGGCCGCGCCCAGGGCCACGCAGCCGATCAGGATGCCGATGATCCACAGCCGCGAGGAGACGTACAAATCGTCGCCGGTCTGGCTGGCGAGCACGCCGCCATCGATGTTGACCTTGGCCAGCCGGTCGATGACTTCCGACGCGGACGCGAACAAGGTTGAGGAACTGCCCTGCAACAGGGTCTTCGCCTCATCGTTCTTGTTCTCGCGCGACAGCGCGCGGATTTTGCCGCTTTCCGCCAGATACTGATCCCACAGCCGGCCAAAGTCCGCGTAGCCCGTCCTTTCCTCCGGCTCGGAAATGAGCTTCGCATACTCGCCGCGGTGGCCCTGCAGCGAGTCGAGTATTTCCGTCATTTTCTTTTCGTACTTCGTCATGTCGGCGGCATCGGTCGAGATGATGTGCTGCAACTCCTGCGAACGGTAGCGCGCCACCTCATTTTTCATTTCCAGCAGCACGCGCACACTCGGCATCCAGTTGCGTTCCAGATCGGTCGAGGTTTGATTCACCTTGGCCAACTGGACGATGGAAAACACGCCCAGGCCGATGCACAGCGCCAGAACCGCGGCGAACGAGATCATCAGCTTGGTGGCGATTTTCAGGTTGTAAAAGGATTTCATGCTGGACTCCCGCTAGGTGTTGGGGGGAACGGAGTGAAGGAAGCGGAACGAGCGCGCGGGACTATCCATGAGCACGCTAAGGGGGGCACGGGCTGGCGAACATGGACACCTCCGGGATAGAGACAGAGCTGCGTGCCGGGTGTTCTGGCATCTCGAAATATATGCCCATTGGTGACAATTGGAAAGAATTTTCTCGGCCTCTGTGGCGCGGGCATCGTGACGTCCCGGTACGCGGCGCAGGCCCTCCCCCGCCCGCCCGTCTGGCGCCACAAAAACAATTCTCAAGAGGAATTTTATGTTGTTAAAAAGAACTTTGAGATGTAAAAAAGAAATGCCTATTGGGTATTTTATGCTAACCTAATTTTACTGTTCAGTGCGCTGCTCTTGGTGCTGGGCATGGAATGGAATGGCCGGGCAGACAGCGGCGCCCATCTTCTTTCAAACAAAAAATTTGGATAGGATATTCAATGAAACTCAACACACTAGCACGCGTCCTGCTGCTGGCCGGCTGTGCCGCCGCCGCGTCGGCATCGGCGACGACCCAAACCGTCAGCAGCGCCAGCAACGTCATCGTCAGCCATGACACCGACTGGGCCGACTTCCTCAACTTCCAAAAATTCAACACCGCGCTGGGCACGCTGACCTCGGTCAAGTTCGATCTCTACGCCGACGTCGCCGGCAGCGTCACCCTCACCAACTACAGCGGCGATGTGGCGGCCATTCCGGTCAGCCTGGGCGTCGACGTCTGGCTGCGCCGCCCCGACGCCACAACGCTGGCGATGCTCAGCGTGCCGCTGCTGAACCAGAGCGTCAACCTGGCCGACGGCGATTCCACGACACTGAGCAACCATCTGCACGCCAGCACCTCCTCCGTCTTCAGCAACGCCAGCGACCTGGCGCTGTTCAGCGGCGCCGGCTCGGTGGCGACACTGATCTCCGCCAACGCCAATTCCGACGTCGGCGGCGACGGCATCGATGCCCAGTTCGCCACGATGGCGGGCGGCCACGGCACCGTCACCTATTCCTACATCGCCGCCGTTCCCGAGCCGGAAACCTACGCCATGCTGCTGCTCGGCATCGGCGTCATCGGCTTCACCGCCAAGCGCAGACAGGCCCGCGACGCCCGCGCCTGAGCCCAGGCGAGCATCGCATTTTTCCGCACACTCTTCGGGACGAACATGAAAAAGCTCACTCAAACTCTTCTGCTTGGCGCCACCCTGGCAAGCGCGGGCGCCGCCCACGCGACACCGCTACACACGGTGACTGTGAATTCCAACGTGCTGGCGAACGCCAAGACGCCCACCGGCGTGCTCGACTTCAGCAAGTTCGACACCAGCCTGGGCACGCTGCAATCGGTAAAAATCGACCTGTACAGCGACTTTTCCACCATCATCAGCGTCGAGAACACGAGCCGCAGTTCGCCCGCGACCATCCTCGGCACGGCGACCGGCCACCTGACGCTGAGCACGCCGTCCACCGGCGCGCTGGCGACGCTGACGTCGACGGCCTCGCACAGCTTCAGCGAAACCATCTACGACAGCCACAACGATTTCGCCGGCACCTCGGGCGGCGTGTACGCATCCGGCCCCAGCCTGTTCAGCAGCACCCACACTTACAGCGACGCGGCGACGCTGGCGCTGTTTTCCGGCGCGGGTCTGCTGCACACGAATCTGGCCGGCAGCGCGACGGCCCTCGTCCAGGGCATATCCGGCAACACCCGCTCGCTGGTGATCTCCTCCTTCGACGCCTACTCGCATGTGACCTACAACTACATCAGCGCGGTTCCGGAACCGGAGACGTACGCGATGCTGCTGGGCGGACTGGGCTTGCTGGGTTTCATCGCGCGCCGGCGGCGCACGGCCTGAGCGGCGCTTGCCGCCCGGCCCGCAAGGCCGCGGCGGCGAGCCGGCGCGCCACGACGGAGGCGGAAGCCGGCCGGGGCGCGGGATAGGTATCGGGGGAATCGGATGGAAGAGCCGGACGCGAAAAAGCCCTTGATTCACAAGGGCTTTTTCTTTAATACTGGCGGAAAGGGTGAGATTCGAACTCACGGTACACCAAAGATGTACACTGGATTTCGAGTCCAGCGCATTCGACCACTCTGCCACCTTTCCTTGCTTGCAAGAGACCTCCCTGCAAGAGAGGCGCTATTCTAGCATGGCTTCTTGTTTTCGGGAATCCCCCGCCCCCAAGTTCACCTCAACGCCGCAGGCGGCGCCAGCCGATGACGATGCCCGTCACGCTGATGAGCATGCCGCCGGCGCT
>JANXSQ010000117.1 GCA_025356595.1 Janthinobacterium sp.
GGCGAAGATGTCCTGCAGCAGGGCGCTGCGTTTTTTCGCCTCGGAGCGTTTCTTCGACGGCAGGGCGTCGAAATCGAGGCACAGGAAGCCGCGGCAGGAGAGGGCGAAGTCGCCCTCGGCGCGCGGCCTGGCCTGCATTTCCCGCCACATTTCGTCGTAATCGGCGAGGATGCGGCGGCGCCGCCGGGCATTGATGGCGATCCGGTTGCGGTTGCTGACCAGTATCGTGGCGCCGCAGCCGAAGTAGTCGCCGATGTCGCGCACCACGGCCACCAGCAGCTTGCGGGGCCGGCAGCCGTGCAGATTGCGCGTGGCGCGCTTGATCCACAGGGCGGCGTGCTCCGAGTTGGCGCCCTGCAGGGCGCCGACGCGGATCTGCCGGCGGCCCGCCTGCCGCTGCAGCGTGAAGCTGATCGAGTACAGGGCGGCGCCGTCGGCCAGCAGCTTGACGCACAGTTCGCCCTCGCGGTGGCCGTCGTTGATGGCCGACAGACGCAGTTCATAGACGCCGTCCTCCTTGCCGGCCACGCTGGCCAGCGTCAGGGGGCGGCGCGCGGCCGCCTCGAGCAAGCCGCGGGCGCCCGCTTCGAGCAGCATGCCGTAGTGGCCGATCAGCAGGTCGACGCGTTCGCCGCAGACCAGGCGGTTCGACAGGTAGGGACGGTAAATCTTGTGCAGCAGGCGCGGGTGGGCGCTGGCCAGGCCGGCCAAGCCGGGATGGGCGCGCAGGAAACGCAGCCAGCGCGCCGTAGAGCGCGGGAACAGCAGGCTGCCCAGCGCGACCTTGAGTCCGTCCTTGAGGCAGGTCTGGGCCGCCAACGCGCGCAGGACGGATGGCCAATGCTGCCAAAGGAAATTCATGCTGTCTCCGGGCGGGCGGAAAAATGGAAGGGGAGGGTTCAGCCGCGATAGCGGTGGATGCGGTATTTCTTGACCACGCCGTCGGGATGGAAGAGCACCACCACCTCCCATTTCCGCTCGGGGATGAAGAGGGCGGTCTTGCCGATGGCGGGCAGGTAGCGGGCCAGTCCGGCCGCCTCCTCGCGGGTGTGGTAGACCCACACCTCGTAGCCGGTGTCGAAGCTGAGCGCCTTGGCGCTGCCCAGCGAGGTGTCGAGTTCGGCCTTGGTGGTTTTGCCGACGGTGATGCCGCTGGCGATCGCGTCCTCGCGCAAGGCTTCGTGCATGTGCTGCCAGCTCGCGGTGCAGCCGGCGACGGCCAGCACGGCCAGGCAGCCCAGGGCGAATTTTACGATCGTCTTCATGGTGTGCGCTCCGCGTCTCCATCGTTGCAGGCCAGTCGGCGGCCGGGGCCGCCCAAGACCGCGGGCGGAGTGTCGCCCGGCCGGCTGGTTTGCAGTGGAAGCGTTGCGTGGCCGCGACATCGGCATGCAGTGTCGCCAATTTCCACGCAGAGAGCGAAGGAATTGTGCGAAGCAGCGCCGCACGGACCGGACGGTACCGGAATGCGCTACCTTGGCCCGCCGCTTCGTCGCCCTATTGCAGCACCTCGGTCGACAGTTCCAGCGTTTCCTTGATTTCCTCCATCACCACATAGCTCTTCGACTGGGCCGCGCCGGGCAGTTGCAGCAGCATGTCGCCGAGCAGCTTGCGGTATTCGGCCATTTCGTGGATGCGCGCCTTGATCAGGTAATCGAAGTCGCCCGACACCAGATGGCATTCCTGCACCTCGGGAATGCGCAGCACTTCGCGGCGGAATTGCTCGAAGGCGAGGGCCGATTTCTGGTTCAGGGTGATTTCGACGAACACCAGCAGCTTGGCCCCCAGTGCGGCGGGCTCGACCTTGGCGTAGTATCCGGTAATGACGCCGTCGCGCTCCATGCGCTTGACCCTTTCGATGCAGGGGGTGATCGACAGGCCCACGCGCTCGCCCAGGTCCTTCATCGAGATGCGCCCCTCGCGTTGCAGGATGCGCAGGATGTGGCGGTCGAGCTTGTCGAGGCCGCGCGATGACTCTTTTTGAATTCGCATGATTTATTGCTGAATATTTTAGTTTATACGTGAACAAATGCTGGGGATTTCCCAATATCATAGCGGTTAATCTGGCAATCTGGTCGAAATTTAAGCGAGGAAATTATGCGTATCGTCATTCTGGGTAGCGGCGTCATCGGTGTTACCACGGCCTACTACCTGGCCAAGCAGGGGCATGAAGTGACGGTCCTCGACCGCCAGCCCGGCCCCGCGCTGGAGACCAGCTTCGCCAACGCCGGGCAAATCTCGCCCGGCTACGCCTCGCCGTGGGCGGCGCCGGGGATTCCCTTCAAGGCGGTGAAGTGGATGTTGCAGCGCCACGCGCCGCTGTCGATCACGCCGGACGGCACCATGTTCCAGTTGCAATGGATGTGGCAGATGTTGCGTAATTGCACAACCGAGCGCTATGCCGTGAATAAAGAGCGCATGGTGCGCCTGGCCGAGTACAGCCGCGACTGCTTCAAGACCCTGCGCGCCGAGGCCGGCATCAGTTACGAGGGCCGGCAGCGGGGCACGATGCAATTGTTCCGCACCGAGAAGCAATTCGCCGACGCGGAAAAAGACATCCAGGTCCTGAAGGATTCCGGCGTGCCCTACGAGCTGCTGACGCGCGAGGAACTGGCGCGCGCCGAGCCGGCGCTGGGCGCCATCAAGCACAAGCTGGTGGGCAGCCTGCGCCTGCCCAACGACGAGACGGGCGATTGCCAGTTGTTCACGACGCGCCTGGCGGAGATGGCCACGGCGCTGGGCGTGACCTTCCGCTACAACGTCGCCATCGACGCCCTGGACACGGCCGGCGGCGAGATCGCCGGCGTGCGCTGCGGCGCGGAGGTCGTCAAGGCCGACGCCTACGTGGTGGCGCTGGGCGCGTATTCGACCACGCTGTTGAAGTCGCTGGTGAGCATTCCCGTGTATCCGCTGAAGGGCTATTCGATCACCGTGCCCATCGTCGACGCGGCGCGCGCGCCGGTCTCGACCATCCTCGACGAGACCTACAAGATCGCCGTGACCCGCTTCGACGAGCGTATCCGCGTCGGCGGCATGGCGGAGATCGCCGGCTTCGACACGCGCCTCAATCCGCGCCGCCGCGCCACGCTGGAAATGGTCGTCAACGACCTGTTCCCCGGCGCCGGCGACACCGCCCGGGCCGAATTCTGGACCGGCCTGCGGCCGATGACGCCGGACGGCACGCCCATCGTCGGCCGCACGCCGCTGCGCAATCTGTACGTCAACACCGGCCACGGCACGCTGGGCTGGACCATGTCCTGCGGCTCGGCGCAACTGCTGGCCGACCTGATGTCCTCGAAGCAACCGGCCATCCTGGCCGACGACCTGTCCGTGGCCCGCTACAGCGGCGCGCAAGGGGGCGCCCGCCTGAACTACGCGGGAGCCTGAGCGTGGCGCCGAATCCACAGCGCCGGCGCAGCGGCGCCATCCTCACCGTCGACCTCGACGCGATCCGCGTCAACTACCGCCTGCTGCGCGCGCGCGCCGCGCCGGCGGCCTGCTCGGCGGTGCTGAAATCGGACGCCTACGGCCTGGGCGCGCTGGCCGTCGCGGCCGCGCTGTACCAGGAGGGCTGCCGGCATTTCTTCGTCGCCCACCTGGATGAAGGCATCGCGCTGCGCCCCGGGGTGCCGGCCGACGCCGCCATCTTCGTGCTGCACGGCCCGCCGCCCGACACCGAGGCGGATTTCACCGCGCACCAGTTGACGCCGGTGCTCAACAGCGCCCAGCAGGTGGCCGGCTGGCGCGCCCACGCCAAGGCGCAGGGGCGCGCGCTGGGGGCCGTGCTGCAGGTGTGCAGCGGCATGTCGCGCATGGGCCTGGAGCCGGCCGAGGTCGACGCCTGGCTGGCCGACCCGCACTACCTGGACGGCATCGAGATGCTTTACCTGATGAGCCATCTGGCGTGCGCCGAGCAGAGCGAGCATCCCATGAACGCGATGCAACTCGAGCGCTTCAAGGCGATCCGCGCGCGCCTGCCGCAGTGCCGCGCCAGCTTCGCCAACTCCTCGGCCATCTTCCTGCCCAAGGACTACCATTTCGACCTGGTGCGGCCCGGCGCGGCGCTGTACGGCATCGCGCCGGTGGCCGGCGCCGCCAACCCGATGCAGCCGGTGGTGCGCCTGCAGGGCAAGATCTTGCAAACGCGCACCATCGCGGCGGGCGAGCATGTCGGCTACAGCCGCCGCTACACGGCCAGCGAAGCGCGCCACGTCGCCACCGTCTCGGTCGGCTACGCGGACGGCTGGTTGCGCAGCATGAGCACCCTCGGCCTGGCCGTGGTGGACGGCGTGCGGGTGCCGCAGATCGGCGCCATCTCGATGGACAGCATCACCCTCGACGTCAGCGGCATCGCGCCGGAACGGCTCGCGCCGGGCAGCCTGGTCGACCTCATTTGCGCCGAACACACGGTGGACGCCGTCGCCAAGCTGGCCAACACCATCGGCTACGAGGTGCTGACCAATCTGGGCGCGCGCTACTACCGCGAGTACACCGGCGGCGGCGCTTAAGCGCGCGCACGCGGCGCCGCGGCTGCGGTGTCGTGGCGTGCTCCACGCGGCTTGGTTTTGTGCCAATATGACGCTAAGTACCCCCATCGGAATAAATTGTGGACGTCTGTGGCTCTGGTCGGCGCGCTGCGGTGTTGCCCGCCCCTTGCAGTGCTCGCACTGCGGCGGAACGGGCGCCTTGCATCGCTTCCGACCAGACCCACAGCCATCTCACAATTTATTCCGATGGGGGTACTTAGATTCTTAACCGTTACCGGGGATTCCATGAGCCAATTCACCATCGCTGTCGTCATCGGCAGTCTGCGCAAAGATTCGTTCAACCGCAAGATGGCCGGCGCCATCGCCAAGCTGGCGCCGCCGCATTTCTCCTTCGCGCAGGTCGAAATCGGCGACTTGCCGCTGTACAACCAGGACCACGACGGCGCGCCCTCCGAGCAGGTGCTGCGCCTGAAGGGGCAGATCGGCGCCGCCCACGGTCTGCTGTTCGTCACGCCGGAGTACAACCGCTCGATCCCGGGCGTGCTGAAGAACGCCCTTGATCACGCCTCGCGTCCCTACGGACAAAACGCCTGGGCCGGCAAACCGGCCGGCGTGCTGGGCGTGTCGGTCGGCGCCACCGGCACGGCGCTGGCGCAGCAGCATCTGCGCAACATCCTCGGCTATCTGGATGTGCCCACCCTGGGCCAGCCGGAGGCGTTTCTCCAGGCCAAGGAGGGTTTGTTCGACGCCGACGGCAACATCGGCCCGGCCAGCAAGGCCTTCCTGCAGGGCTGGATGGATCTGTATGTGGCCTGGGTCGAGAAGCACGCGCGAGCGGCCTGAGCGCTGCGCCAAAGCCGCCGTCGGGCGGCTTTTTTTATGCCCGCGCGGCTTGCGTTTAGCAAGTCGGCCGGCGTCCGCGCCGGAGTATTGTTTGACGGCAATCCTGGCGCGGAAAGCGGCGCCGGCGTGACAATAGGCGTACTTTGCGCACCCTTTCACCACTATATTGGACGGGACGGGCGCCTGCCCGTCCTTGGCGATGCTCATGCCGGGGTGGCCGCGACGCCGGCCCGCAAAATCCCCGGTTCCCAGCGACAGGTGTTTGTCTTCAATCACTAACGTAGAGATCGGGGTGGCTATGTTCGAGCAAATGAAGGTGGGGACGCGGCTGATCGCGGCGTTCATCTGTGTCGCCCTGCTGGGCGCCGTGGTGGCCGGCATCGGCATCTACAATATGGCGCGCATCGACACGATGGCCGAGCAAATGTACGGAAATGAGCTGATGGGCCTGGCCCACATCAAGGACGCGAACATCGCCCTGGTGAAGATCGGCCGCGCGCGCAGCAATTTCCTGCTGGCAGCCAGCGAGGAGGAGCGCGCCGCGCACCGGGCCAGCATCGCCCATTCGCTGGGCGTGAACAAGGAGGAAATGGCCAAGGCGCAACCCTTGTTCGTCACCGCCAAGGCCAAGGAATTGTTCGGCCAGTTCGCCGGCGTGGCGCGCGAGTATGAGCGGACCATGGGCGAGGCCCTGGCGCTGGCGGCGCGCCAGCCGCTGCGCGAGCACGACGCGGCGCTGGGCGCGCTGCTGGACCAGACGCGCCGGCACGCCAACGAGCTCGACGCGCTGCTGGAACAATTGTCCGAGCAGAAGGAGGCGCGCGCCAAGGAGGCGGCCGAAAAGACCGCGACGATCTACGCCGCGGCGCGCGACTTCATGCTGGCGCTGGTGCTCGGCAGCGTGGCGGCCGGGCTGGCGCTGGGCGCGCTGATCACGCGCGGCCTGACACGCCAGCTGGGCGGCGAACCCCGCTACGCGGCCGGCATCGCCGCCGCGATCGCCGAGGGCCGCCTGACGGTGGGTATAGACACCCGCGCCGGCGACCATTCCAGCCTGTTGTTCGCCATGCGCGCCATGCGCGACAATCTGGTCGGCATCGTCGGCCAGGTGCGCTCGGGCACCGACACCATCGCCACGGCTTCGCGCGAGATCGCCGCCGGCAACCTCGACCTGTCCTCGCGCACCGAGGAGCAAGCCAGTTCGCTGGAGGAAACGGCGTCCTCGATGGAGGAGCTGACCTCGACCGTGCGGCAGAACGCCGACAACGCCCGCCAGGCCAAGCAGTTGGCGCTGGACGCCTCGGCCATCGCCGGCAAGGGCGGCGCCGTGGTGGGCCGGGTGGTGGCGACGATGGAATCGATCAACGCCTCCTCGCGCAAGATCGTCGACATCATCGGGGTCATCGACGGCATCGCCTTCCAGACCAATATCCTGGCCTTGAACGCGGCCGTCGAGGCGGCCCGCGCCGGCGAGCAGGGCAGGGGCTTCGCCGTCGTCGCCACGGAAGTGCGCAACCTGGCCCAGCGCAGCGCCGCCGCGGCCAGGGAAATCAAGACCCTGATCGGCGCTTCGGTGGCGCAGATCGAGGACGGCGCGCAACTGGTGGGCGAGGCCGGCGCGACGATGGACGAGGTGCTCGCCAGCGTGCGCCAGGTGACGACGATCATGGGCGAGATCGCCGCCGCCAGCCATGAGCAAAGCGCCGGCATCGAGCAGGTCAACCAGGCCGTCGCGCAGATGGACCATGTGACGCAGCAAAACGCCGCCCTCGTCGAGCAGGCGGCGGCCGCCGCCGCGTCGATGCAGGAGCAGGCGGCGGCCCTGACCGGCGTCGTCAGCGTCTTCCAGTTGAGCGCCGAGGCGCCCGGCGCGGCGCCGCTTCCGGCGCCGCGCCGCCCGCCGGAAACGTCCGCCCTGCGCGCGCAGTTGCGCAAGGCGGCCTGAGCGCCGTCCCCAAGAGGCCGGCACTAGTGGTAGGCTAGCGGCATGGCAGTTTATTTTCATCGGGAAGCAATGAAGACCTTTACATCGATATCGCTGCTGGCGCTGTGCGCGCTGGCGGCGCAGGCGCAAGCGCAGGCACCGGCACCGGCACAGGAAGAGGGCGGCGTCAGCCCCTACCGTCCGTCCGTGTCCAGTCCGGCGCAACTGCCGCTGGCCGGGCAACTGGAACTGGAACTGGGCGTGCTGGCGACGAAGAGCGGCGCGGCGCGCCGCGACAGCCTGCCCTATACCCTCAAACTGGCCTTCAACGAGCAATGGGGCGTGTTGCTGGGCGGCGAGGCGTATGTCGGCGCGCGCGACGCGGACGGCCAGCGCGCGCGCGGCGTCGGCGACACGACGCTGGTGCTGAAGCGCGCCTTCCTGCTCGACAGCGCCACCGCCCTCGGCCTGGAGCTGGGCGTGAAGGCGCCGACGGCCAAGGACAGCATAGGCAGCGGCCGGAGCGACTACAGCCTGAACGGCATCTTCAGCCGGGATATGGGCAAGGTCCACATGGACGCCAACTTCAACCTGAGCCGCCTGGGCGCGTACGAGGAGGGTTCGGCGCGCACCCAGCGCGGGATCTCGGCCTCGTTCGCGCTGCCGGTGACGGAACAATGGGGCGCCACCGCCGAACTGTCGGGCACGCGCCGGCGCGGCGCCGACGACACGGCGCAGTTGCTGCTGGCGGCCACCTACAGCCCCAGCAAGCACACGGCGCTCGACTTCGGCCTGGCGCGCGGCCTGACGTCGGCCTCGCCCGACTGGTCGCTGTTCGGCGGCGTGGTGGTGGCGCTGGGGCGACTGTGGTGAACGGCCCACTGTTATGGCCGCTTAAGTGCGCTAGCGTACGGATGAGTTGCGCCCAAGCTTGTAGAATTGCATCCAGGCAGTGAAAGGCAGCCGCCTTAGCCACCCAGATTCCATTTGATGAAAGCGCTTCCATGAAAACCCTCCTACTTGCCGCAAGCTTGCTTGCCATGACATCGACCGCCATGGCCGCCGATGTCGGCGTTTCCATCAACGTTGGCCAGCCGGGTTTTTACGGCCGCATCGACATCGGCCAGTTCGCGCCGCCGCCGCTCATCTACGCGCAACCGATGATCATCGAGCGACCCGTGCGTTATGTGCAGCGTCAGCCGATCTACCTGCGCGTGCCGCCTGGCCACGCCAAGCACTGGGATAAACACTGCCGTGCCTACAACGCCTGCGGCCAGGAAGTGTATTTCGTCCAGGACGGCTGGTACAACAACGAATATGCGCCGCGCTATCGCGAACAACACCGCGATCACCGCGCCCACGGCCGTGACGAGTGGCGCGATGAGCGCCGCGACGAACGCCGCGATGAGCGCGACCATGACCGGGGCAACGGTCATGGCAACGGCAACGGTCATGGCAAAGGCCACGACAAGGGCCACGACAGGGATTAAGCCCGGCGCCCGCCAGTGTGGCGCCGCGCCGGGCGTTCAATACGGGAGCTGATTTGGATAGTAAAATCGTGATCGTCGGGGGCGGCGCGGGCGGCCTGGAGCTCGCCTGCAAGCTGGGCCGCAAGCTTGGTGCCGACTGCGTGACCTTGGTTGACAGCCGCCTCTACCATATCTGGAAACCCTCGCTGCACGAGGTGGCCGCCGGCACCCTCGACATCCATCAGGAGGGCCTGTCCTACCAGATGCTGGCCCACGACAACGACTTCAGCTTCATCTACGGGCCCTTGACGGGGCTGGACGCCACCGCCGACCGCCTGACGGTGGGCGCGGTCGGCGACGATGCGGGCGCCGAGCTGATGCCCGAGCGCCACATCGGCTACACCGCGCTGGTGCTGGCCGTCGGCAGCACCTCGAATTACTTCGGCGTGCCGGGCGCGCGGGAGCACACCATCTCGCTCAACGCCACCGAAGACGCCGAACACTTCCGCCTCAAACTATTGAAACTGTTGACCCTGGCCGAACAGCGCAAGCAAGCCAAGGGCGAGGCCGGTGTCGACATCGTCATCATCGGCGGCGGCGCCACCGGCGTCGAGCTGGCCGCCGAGCTGCGCGAGGCGAGCGGCGTCTACGCCAGTTACGGCTTGCGCCACCTGCGCGTGCCCGGCGACGTGCGCATCACCCTGCTCGAAGGGGCGCCGCGCATCTTGGCGCCGCTGCCGGAGCGGGTCGCGGCGGCGGCCGCCAGGCTGCTCGCCGAGCGCGGCATCGGCGTCGTCACCGACACCCGCGTGACGGCGATCGACGCCGCCGGGGTCAGCGTGGCCGGCGGCGCCGTCTACCCGGCGCATTTGTGCGTGTGGGCGGCCGGCATCAAGGCGCCGGACTTCCTGCGCGGCCTCGGCTTGCCGACCAACCGCGCCGGCCAGATCGAGGTCGGCGCCACGCTCAGCGTCGCCGGCTTCCCGAATATCCACGCCTTGGGCGATTGCGCCGCCTGCCTCGGCGCCGACGGCAAGCCGGTGCCGCCGCGCGCCCAGGCCGCGCATCAGCAGGCCACCTATATGTGCCGGCTCCTGCTGCGCCGGGCGGGCGGCAAGCCCGCGCGGAGCCAGCCGTTCGTCTACCGCGATTATGGTTCGCTGGTCTCGTTCGGCCAAAGCGCCTCGGTGGGGACGCTGATGGGCTCGCTGAAGGGCTTGAGCTGGTTCGTCGAGGGTTTCGTCGCGCGCATGATGTACGTCAGCCTGCATCTGCTGCACCACCAGGCGGTGCTGGGGACGGTGCGCACCGGCGTGCTGGCCGTGGCGCGTTTCCTGATCAAGCGCACGACGCCGCTGGTCAAGCTGCATTGACGGGCGCGGCGCCGGCCGGGCCGGGTCGCGCCGGCCCGCCGAGCGGGCGGCGTTTAAGCGGCCGGCTTCGGCAGGGTCACCGTCAGCGTCGTGCCGCCGCCGGGGGTGGCGCTCAGCAGCAGCGTGCCGCCCAGGTAGTGCACCCGTTCCCGCACGGCGCGCAAGCCGTGCTTGCTCAGCTGGGTGGCCGGGCCGTCCGGCAAACCGACGCCGTTGTCCTTCACCGTCAGCATCAGCATCTCCTCATTGTCGTCGACGATGATGTCGACCGCGCTGGCCTGGGCGTGCGCGACGATGTTGCTGAGCGCCTCCTCCAGGGTGCGCAGCATGGCCACGCCGTGGCCCCGCGGGCAGACCAGCTCATCCTCGGGCAGGCTGCAGCGCGTGGTGATCGGATGCTGTTCGTTGAACTGTTGGGCCAGTTCGTCCAGGGCCACCTTCACGCCGAGAAATTCCAGCTTGTCGTTCCACAGCTTCATCTGCATTTGCCGGTTCGTCTCTATGACGGTCAGCAAGAGGCGCTTCATTTGCGCGCTGCGCTCCAGCAGGCCGGGCTCCTGCGGCATCTGCCGCGTCAGCAGCGCCAGGTGCATGGTCAGCGCCGTCAGCGAGGAGCCCAGGCTGTCGTGCAACTGGCGCGACAGGCTGCGCCGCTCGTTGTCCCAACTGGTGCTGACATGGCCGAGCAGTTCGCTCAAGTCGGCCGCGCGCAGCGCGTCCACTTGCGACGATGCGCTGAATTGGTCTGGATCTGGCTGTGCGGACATAGGGTGCCGTGAGAAAGGAAGGGTGGAGCGCCAAGGCTGACGGGGCGATGATACAGCAGGCGTGGCATGTCTGGCGCACGGCGCCGGCCGGCGCCCTCCTATGGCGCGGCGGCGCAGCAGGCCTGTATCGTTTGCAGCAAATGGTCGATGTCGACCGGCTTCACGAGGTGCAGGTCGAAACCGGCCTCGAGGACGCGGCGCTTGTCCTCGGCCAGGCCGTAGCCGGTCAAGGCGATCAGCTTGATGGCGCGCGTGCGCGGATCGGCGCGCAGGCGCCGCGCCACCTCGTAGCCGTCGATGCCGGGCAGGCCGATGTCGACCAGGGCCAGGTCGGGCGGCAGCTCATGGGCGGCGAGCAAGCCTTGCGCGCCGTCGCAGGCTTGCCGCACCTGGTAGCCGTGGCAATGCAGCATCATCGCCATCACCTCGCGGCCGTCCTCGTTGTCCTCGATGAGCAGCACGCTGGGCAGGGGCGCGGCGGACGGGGCCTGGGCGGGCGGCGCCGGCGCCGGCGCG
>JANXSQ010000127.1 GCA_025356595.1 Janthinobacterium sp.
GCCGGGGCGGCGGGCGCGGCATGCGCGCGGCGCCCCGGCATCGGCGCCCACGCGCGCGCGGCGGCGGCTCCCGCACCCAGTATCCGCATATAATGGCCGGCACGTCCCGCGTGCGCACAAACATGGGCGGAGGCGGCCGCAATGTAGTAAAATTTCTTGCGTTTGAGGTATCTACGTAGTAAATTTACATAAACGCCGGCGACGGCCCGCCCAGCGCCGGCGGCGCGCGATCAGCCCCCTGGCCCCACCCTACTCTTGCGACGACACTCATATTATGGCTCTTACCGATTTTGACCTGGTTCTGTTTGGCGGCAGCGGCGATTTAGCCATGCGCAAATTACTGCCCGCGATGTACGCGCGCGACGTCGCCAAGGATTTGCCGGCGTCCTCGCGCATCATCTGCGTCGGCCGCCAGGATTGCGGCCAGGAAGAGTTCCTCAAAACGGTGGAGAGCAACTCCAAGCCGCACATCAAGTCGACCACGCTGACGCCGGCCGCCTGGACGCGCTTCTGCCAGCGCATCGTCTACGTCTCGCTGAACGCCACCGAGGCCGGCACCTACGCGCCGCTGGCCGAGGCGCTGCGCCCCGACCCGGCGCTGACCCGCGTCTATTACCTGGCCACGCCGCCGCACCTGTTCGCGCAGATCTGCGACAACCTGGCGGTCAACGATCTGGTGACGCCGAACTCGCGCGTGGTGCTGGAGAAACCGCTGGGCCGCGACCTGGCCAGCGCCAAGCAGATCAACGCCGAAGTAGGCCAGGTCTTCGCCGAATCGCAGATCTACCGCATCGACCACTACCTGGGCAAGGAAACCGTGCAGAACCTGATGGCCCTGCGCTTCGGCAACATCCTGTTCGAACCGCTGTGGCGGCGCGAATGGATTTCCGACGTGCAGATCACCATCGCCGAAAAACTCGGCGTCGGCAACCGCATGGGCTATTACGACACCTCCGGCGCGCTGCGCGACATGCTGCAAAACCATTTGCTGCAACTGCTGTGCATCGTGGCGATGGAGCCGCCGACGTCGATCTCCTCGGACGCCGTGCGCGATTCGAAACTGCAGGTGCTGCGCTCGCTGAAGAAATTCACGCCGACGACGCTGGCGCAAAACATCGTGCGCGGCCAGTACCGCGCCGGCCACGTCGACGGCGTCGCCGTGCCCAGCTACCGCGACGAACCGGATTCGCCGGAACACTCGCGCACCGAAACCTTCGTCGCCCTCAAGGCCGAGATCGACACCTGGCGCTGGGCCGGCGTGCCCTTCTACCTGCGCACCGGCAAGCGCATGGCCGACAGCCTGGCCGAAATCGTCGTCCGCTTCAAGCAGATCCCGCACTCGATCTTCGCCCAGCCGACCTCGAGCTTCCAGCCGAACTGCCTGGTGATCCGCCTGCAGCCCGACGAGGGCCTGCGCATGAACCTGATGGCCAAGACGCCCGGCGACGGCATGCGCCTGAAACCGGCCGAGCTGGAACTGGACTTCCGCGAATCGTTCAAGACGCCGCGCATGGACGCCTACGAGCGCCTGCTGCTCGACGTGCTGCGCGGCCAGCTGACCCTGTTCATGCGCGGCGACGAACTGGAGGCGGCCTGGGAATGGGTCGAACCCATCCTCGACAACTGGGAGCAGGACGACAACGCGCCGATTCCGTATTCGGCCGGCACCTGGGGCCCGGCCGCAGCCAGCGCCCTGATCGGCCGCGACGGTCTGCAATGGCGCGAAGAAGCGCTGCCGGAAGACTGATCTGATGCTGCTCGACTCCATCCGCACCCAGATCGACTCGCTCTCCAAGTCGGAGAAAAAGGTCGCGCTGGCGGTGCTGGACCAGCCGACCCAGACGGTCAGCCAGAACATCACGGCGCTGGCCAAGAGCGCCGGCGTGTCCGAACCGACCGTGGTGCGCTTTTGCCGCACCCTGGGCTACGACGGCTGGCACGAGTTCAAGCTCAAGCTGGCGCAGGGCCTAGCGCTGGCCATGCCCGGCGCCAACGAGCAGCCGGCCCAGGACGACCTGGCGGCCGACCTGGTCAACAAGATCTGCAGCCGCTCGATCAACACCCTGCTCGACCTGCGCAACAACCTGAACCCGGAGGCGATCCAGCGCGCCCTCGACATCCTCTCGCGCGCCAGCAAGATCGAATTCTACGGCCAGGGCACCTCGGGCATCGTGGCCGCCGACGCCCAACACAAATTCTTCCGCTCCGGCGTGCCGACGGTGGCCTACGCCGACCCGAACATCCACAGCATCGCCGCCGCCCTGTTGCGCAGCGGCGACGCCGTGGTCGCCATCTCGCAGCGCGGCAACAGCCCGGCGCTGGTGCGCTCGGTGAAACTGGCGCGCCGCGGCGGCGCCGACGTCATCGTGCTGGCGCCGTCCGGCACGCCGCTGGCCGACCTGGCCACGGTGCTCATTCCCATCGACCTGGTCTTCAACACCGACCCCTACACGCCGATCTCGGCGCGCCTGGCCTACCTGGTCGTCATCGACGTGCTGGCCGTCGGCCTGGCGCTGCAAAGGGGACCGGAATTCCGCAAGAAAATGCAGAACGCCCAGAAGGCGCTGCAGGAATTCGACATGCAGTTCGACTCCTTCATCGGCTGACACACTCCGCCCGGGACGCCGCCTTGCCGGGCCGGCGCGCACAAGAACCCGGCGGCGACTGGACGCCGCGCACCCGCCGAACGCCCCCCTCGCCACGCTTCACGGCATGAAACTTGTCATTAAATATAAATTGAATTAAACTTAATTTTCGTGATTTCCCGCGTGTGCGCCGCCCGCTTACGCATCGCGCAACTTGGGTTTAAACAGTTCAATGATTGCATCGAAAAAAAACACCGCCAGGCAAAAATGCGACATGCTGGCATTAACGACCCTGGGCGCCGCGTCGCTGTGGTTTTCCGTGGCCGAGTCCGGCGAGGCGGCCATCGCCATGTCCGGCGCCAGCCTGGCCCTGCTCTTCTTTTCGGTGGCATGCAACGATGCCTCCATTGCCGATCCAAAAACCGCGTTCGACTGGAGACTCGTTCCCCTGCGCGCACAAGTGCTGCAAGCGCTGGCGCTGGGTTTTTTTGTGGCCTCCTCCATTGAGCGGCTACGCGAGGCGCTCGTTTTCCTCTTGCACCTCTAACACCGTCCTTCCCCATCGACCCGGACCGCGCCCCGCGCGCGCGGCTGGCGTACGGGGCGGCGCCGGAAAATTGCGTAAAATGCATTCCCTGTTCATCAATCTGGAATCGCATTGACCCTGCCCCGGCCCGGCGCCCGCCACGACATCCTCCTCGCGCGGCGCAACATCAAGATGGCGCGCTCTCCGCACGCCTATGTGCGCGGCAACACCGCCCAGTATTACGAGTGGCTCGACGCCGTGCCCGACCACGTGCTGCCGGAGGGGCCGCCCATCTGGATTTGCGGTGATTGCCACATCGGCAACCTCGGTCCCGTCGCCTCCGCCAACGGCCGCGTCAAGATGCAGATCCGCGATTTCGACCAGACCGTCATCGGCAATCCAGCGCACGACCTGATCCGCCTGGCCTTGTCGCTGGCGACGGTGGCGCGCAATTCCAGCCTGCCGGGCGTCGTCAGCGTGCACATGCTCGAACACATGATGGGCGGCTACGAGCGGGCCTTGCACCGCGGCGCCGGCCCCGACCTGCCGAAACCGCTCCTCGTCGAGCGTCTGGTGGCGGGCGCGGTCCAACGCTCGTGGCGCGAGCTGGCGCGCGAGCGCATCGCCGACGAGCGCCCGGGCATTCCGCTGGGGAGCAATTTCTGGCCCCTGTCCAAGACCGAGCGCCGCGCCATCGAGCAGCTGTTCGCCGCGCCCGAGCTGCAGGCGCTGGTGACCCGCCTCAAGTCGCGCGAGAACGACGCCAGCGTCGAGGTGCTCGACGCCGCGTACTGGGTGAAAGGCTGCAGTTCGCTGGGACTGAACCGCTACGCCGTGCTGGTCGGCGTGGGCGGAGACGAGCAATGCCTGATCGACGTCAAGGAGGCCGTGCTGGCGGCCGCGCCGCGCTACGCGGACGCGGTCATGCCGCGCGACAACGCCAAGCGCGTCGCCGAGGGCGCGCGCCGCCTCGCGCCCGCGCTGGGGAAGCGCATGCTGGCCACGCGCCTGCTGCAGCGCGGCGTCTTCATCCGCGAACTGCGACCCCAGGATTTGAAGCTCGACATCGAACGCTTCAATATCAAGCAGGCCGAGCGCACGGCGCACTACCTCGCCTATGTCGTCGGCCGCGCCCACGCGCGCCAGATGGACCGGGCCGGCCGCGAAGCCTGGCGCCTGGAGCTGGCGCGCGACCGCAGCAAGTCGCTCGACACGCCGGCCTGGTTGTGGGCCAGCGTGGTCCAGTTGCTGGCCGCCCACGAGGGCGCTTATCTCGAGCATTGCCGCCGCCACGCGCCGCGCTAGTTTTTAAATTGTGGGCGTCGGGCGGGGTCGCCGGGCCCGGCGGGCACAGGCGCCACACTTGCTTGGCATTAATACATCGCATCCGGCGCGGATTGGGTACAATAGTCCGGCAGCCTCCATCCCCCTTTTTCTAGCGTAGCCATGAACCAACTCGAACAGCTGAAGCAACTCACCACCGTGGTGGCCGACACCGGCGACTTCCAATCGATCCAGGCCTATACGCCGCGCGACGCGACGACGAATCCGTCGCTGATCCTGAAGGCCGTGCAAAAGCCGGAGTACCAGCCGCTGCTGGAAAAAGCCGTGCGCGAGCGTCCCGAGGCGTCCACCGGCGAGATCATCGACCATCTGCTGATCGCCTTCGGCGTGGAAATCCTGAAAATCATCCCCGGCCGCGTCTCCACCGAAGTCGACGCCCGCCTGTCCTTCGACACCGCCGCCACGATCGCCAAGGGCCGCGAACTGATCGCCCTGTACGAGCAAGCCGGCGTCGCCCGCGAGCGCGTGCTGATCAAGATCGCCGCCACCTGGGAGGGCATCCGCGCCGCCGAGGTGCTGGAGCGCGACGGCATCCGCTGCAATATGACCCTGCTGTTCTCGCTGGGCCAGGCCATCGCCTGCGCCGAAGCGGGCGCGCAACTGATTTCGCCCTTCGTCGGCCGCATCTACGACTGGCACAAGAAGGCCACCGGCATCGACTACATCGGCGCCGAAGATCCGGGCGTGCAGTCGGTCAAGCGCATCTTCAACTACTACCGCAAGTTCGGCTACAAGACCGAGGTGATGGGCGCGAGCTTCCGCAACACTTCGCAGATCCTGGAACTGGCCGGCTGCGACCTGCTCACCATCAGCCCCGACCTGCTGCAAAAGCTGGCCGACGCCGACGCGCCCTTCGTGGTGCGCAAGCTCGGTTCGGACACGGCACTGCCGGCCGGCCTGGTGAAGATCTCGCTGGATGAAAAAGCCTTCCGCTTCATGCTCAATGAAGACCAGATGGCGACCGAAAAGCTGTCCGAGGGCATACGCGCCTTCTGCGCCGATTCGGGCAAGCTGAAGCAAATGATCGCCGCGCTCCGCTGAAAAAAAAGCGTTCTGGACACAGCGCCGGCGACGAGGGATTCCCCTTGTCCCCGGCGCTTTTTTTTTGTGCGCGCCGCGCGCCACGGATGGGTACGATACAGAAGCAGCCGTTTCACCGATGGTTTAGAATGGATTCCGGCCTCTGCCTTGCATGCGGTTCAGGGCGGCGCGTGATCCTCAACGCATTCTTTTACGAGACTTCCCATGCGATCAGTTCCTCGTTCCAAGCCCGCCTGCGCCGCCGTTCTCCTCCTCTCACTGCTCGCCGCCTGCGGCGACAAGGCCGCCTCCGGTCCCGCCGCCGGCGCGCCGCCGCCGCCCACGGTCGGCGTGGTGCGCGTCGCCCCCGCCGCCCTGACCATGAGCACCGAACTGCCCGGCCGCGTCGAGGCCTCGCGCCTGGCCCAGGTGCGCGCGCGCACGCCCGGCATCGTGCTGCGCCGCCTCTTCAAGGAGGGCGGCGACGTGAAGGCCGGCGAACTGCTGTTCCGCATCGATCCGGCCAGTTTCCAGGCCGCCTACGACAGCACCCAGGCCGCCGTGCTGAAGGCCGAGGCCAACCTGGCCCAGGCCGACTTGAAGGTGAAGCGCTACAAGCCCCTGCTGGTTGCCTCCGCCGTCAGCGCGCAGGAATACGACGACGCCGTGACGGCGCAGAAGCAGGCCGGCGCCGACCTGGCCACGGCCCGCGCGGCGCGCCGCAACGCCGCCATCACGCTCGGCTACACGACGGTGACGGCGCCCATCGCCGGGCGCATCGGCCGCGCCCTGGTCACCGAGGGCGCCCTGGTCGGCCAGGGCGAGGCGACGCCGATGGCCACCATCCAGCAGCTCGACCCCATCTATGTGACGGTGACGCAGTCGTCCACCGAATTGCTGCGCCTGCGCCGCGCGCTGGCCAGCGGCCAGTTGAAGAGCGCCGGCGCCGGCCAGGCCCGGGTGACCCTGCTGACCGAGGACGGCCAGCCCTACGCGCAGGCGGGCAAGCTGCTGTTCGCCGACATCGCCGTCGATGAAAGCTCGGGCGCCGTCTCGATGCGCGCCGAATTCCCCAACCCGCAGCGCGTCCTCCTGCCCGGCATGTATGTGCGCGCCCGCCTCGAGCAGGCCGTCGACCAGGCCGCCATCACCGTGCCGCAGCAGGCCGTGCAGCGCAATCCCGAGGGCGCCAGCGTGCTCGTCGTCGGCGCCGACAACAAGGTCGCCGTGCGCCCCGTCACGGCCGATGTCGCGCAGGGCAATCTGTGGATCGTCAGCGCCGGCCTGAAGGGCGGCGAGAGCGTCATCGTCGAGGGCTTCCAGAAGGTCAAGCCGGGCGCCACCGTCAAGCCGGTGCTGTGGACGGCGCCCGCTGCGGCGCCCGCCGCCGGCCCCGTTCCCGCACCCGGCGCGCCTGCCGCCGCGCCGGCCGCCGCCGCGTCCAAGCACTAAGCCCCGGGAGCCCAGATGGCCAAGTTCTTCATCGACCGCCCCGTCTTCGCTTGGGTGATCGCGCTCTTCATCCTGCTCGGCGGCGCGCTGGCGATCACCCAGTTGCCGGTGTCGCAGTATCCGACCATCGCGCCGCCCTCCATCGTCGTCACCGCCACCTATCCCGGCGCCACCGCCCAGGTGCTCGACGACGCCGTCACCAGCGTCATCGAACAGGAAATGAACGGCGCCGACGGCCTGCAATACGTCGAGTCGCAGAGCGAGGCGAACGGCCAGGTGACGATCACCGTCACCTTCCAGCCGAACATCAACCCGGACCTGGCCGCCGTCGACGTGCAGAACCGCATCAAGCGCATCGAGGCGCGCCTGCCGCAGGCCGTGGCCCAGCAGGGCGTGCAGGTGAACAAGGCGCGCAGCAACATCCTGATGTTCGTCGGCCTCTCCTCGTCCGACGGCAAGCTCGATCCGACCGCGCTGGGCGACTACATGGCGCGCAACATCGTCAACGAGATCAAGCGCCTGCCCGGCGTCGGCCAGGCGCAGTTGTTCGGCACCGAGCGGGCGATGCGGATCTGGATCGATCCGGCCAGACTGGTCGGCCTGAAGCTGACCATGGCCGACGTGGCCGCCGCCATCCGCGCGCAGAACGCCCAGGTCAGCTCGGGCACCCTGGGCGATCTGCCCAGCCCCGCGCAGCAAAGCTATTCGGCGCCGGTGGTGGTCACCGGCCAGTTGTCCTCGCCCGAGCAGTTCGGCAAGATCGTCCTGCGCGCCAATCCGGACGGTTCGGTGGCGCGCCTGGCGGACGTGGCGCGCATCGAACTGGGCGGACAGAGCTACGGCACCAGCGCGCGCCTGAACGGCCAGCCCTTCGCCGCCGTCGCCGTGCAGCTTTCGCTGAGCGGCAACGCGCTGGCCACGGCCACCGCCGTCAAGGTGAAGATGGAGGAGCTGGCCAAGTACTTCCCGCCCGGCGTCAAGTACACCATCCCCTACGACACCTCGACCTTCGTCAAGATCTCCATCGAGGAGGTGGTCAAAACCCTGTTCGAGGCGGTCATCCTGGTCTTCCTCGTCATGTATCTGTTCCTGCAGAACTTCCGCTACACGCTGATCCCCACCATCGTCGTGCCGGTGGCGCTGATGGGCACCTTCGCGGCGATGCAGTTGTTCGGCTTCTCCATCAACGTGCTGACCATGTTCGGCATGGTGCTGGCGATCGGCATCCTGGTCGACGACGCCATCGTCGTCGTCGAGAACGTCGAGCGCATCATGGCCGAGGAGGGCTTGTCGCCGCGCGACGCGACGCGCAAGGCGATGTCGCAGATCACCGGCGCCATCATCGGCATCACCCTGGTGCTGATCGCCGTCTTCATCCCGATGGCCTTCTTCGGCGGCGCCGTCGGCGCCATCTACCGCCAGTTCTCGCTGGCGATGGTGTCGGCGATGATCTTCTCGGCCCTGATGGCGCTGAGCCTGACGCCGGCCCTGTGCGCGACCATCCTCAAGCCGGTCGAAGCCGGCCACCACGAGAAACGCGGCTTCTTCGGCTGGTTCAACCGGCGCTTCCAGGCCACCGCCAACGGCTACCAGGGCCTGGTGGCGAAGATCATCGCGCGCACCGGCCGCTACCTGCTGATCTTCGCCCTGATCCTCGGCTGCGTCGCCTGGTTGTACCAGCGCCTGCCCTCCTCCTTCCTGCCCAACGAGGACCAGGGCTACCTGATCACCAACGTGCAACTGCCGGCCGGCGCCTCGACCAGCCGCACCCTGGCCGCGCTCGACAAGGTGGAGGCCTACTTCAAGCAGCAGCCCGGCGTGGCGCGCACCATCAGCGTGGCCGGCTTCAGCTTTTCCGGCAACGGCCAGAACGCCGGCCTGGTGTTCGTGCCGCTCAAGGACTGGGGCGAGCGCACCCCCGAGCAGTCCGCCACCGCCATCGCGGGGCGCGCCTTCGGCGCCCTGGCGGGCATCGCCGACGCCGTCATCTATCCCCTCAGCCCGCCGCCGATCCGCGAGCTGGGCAACGCCACCGGCATCACCGCGCGCCTGCAGGACCGCGCCGGCCTGGGCCACGAGGCCCTGCTGGCGGCGCGCAACCAGCTGCTCGGCCTGGCCGGCAAGAGCGCCATCCTGAAGGGCGTGCGCCCGGAGGGCTTGGAGGACGCGCCGCTGCTGCGCCTGGACATCGACCGCGACAAGGCCAACGCCCTGGGCGTCTCCTTCGCCGACATCAACAGCATGCTCTCGAACGCGCTCGGCTCGGCCTACGTCAACGACTTCGCCAGCACCGGCCGGCAGCAGCGCGTCATCCTGCAGGCCGACGCGCCGCAGCGCCTTCAGCCGGACGACATCCTCAGGCTCAACGTGCGCAGCGCGGCCGGCGCCATGGTGCCCTTCGCCTCCTTCGCATCCACCAGCTGGATCGTCGGCCCGGTGCAACTGGTGCGCTACAACGGCTACCCGGCCATCAAGCTGTCCGGCGACGCCGCGGCGGGGCGCAGCACCGGCGAGGCGATGGCCGAGCTGGAGCAACTGGCGGCGCAACTGCCGGCCGGCTTCGGCATCGAATGGACCGGCCAGTCGCTCGAGGAAAAGACCTCCGGCTCGCAGGCGCCGGCGCTGTTCGCGCTGTCGCTGCTGGCCGCCTTCCTGGTGCTGGCCGCGCTGTACGAAAGCGGCACCATCCCCATCGCCGTGCTGCTGGTGGTGCCGCTGGGGATACTCGGCGCCCTGCTCGGCGCCACCCTGCGCGGCCTGCCCAACGACGTCTACTTCAAGGTCGGCCTGATCGCCATCATCGGCCTGTCGGCGAAGAACGCCATCCTCATCATCGAGTTCGCCAAGGACTTGCAGGCCGAGGGCAAGGGCCTGGTCGAAGCGACGCTGGAGGCGGTGCACCTGCGCTTCCGGCCCATCCTCATGACCTCGCTGGCCTTCATCCTCGGCGTGCTGCCGCTGGTCGTCGCCAGCGGCGCCGGCTCGGCCAGCCAGCGCGCCATCGGCACCGGCGTCATGGGCGGCATGATCACGGCGACCCTGCTGGCGGTGTTCCTGGTGCCGGTGTTCTTCGTCGTCATCCGCAGCCGCTTCAAGGGCAGCGAGCGGCAACGCCGCCTCGCCGCCCACCAACTGGACCTGCCGGCGGAGAAAAAACATGATTAAACCCTGCCTGCGCCTGGCCGTCCCGCTGCTGCTCCCGCTGCTGCTGAGCGGCTGCTCGCTGGCGCCGACCTACCTGCGCCCCGCCGCGCCGGTGGCCGCCGCCTACCCGGACGCCGGCCCGGCCGCGCCCGGCCGCGCGGCGGCCGCCGACACCGCCTGGCGCGACTACTTCGGCGAGCCGCGCCTGCGCGAGCTGATCGCCGCCGCGCTGGAGAACAACCGCGACCTGCGCATGGCGGCGCTGCGCATCGAGGAGGCGCGCGCCCAGTACAACATCCAGTCGGCCGAGCGCCTGCCGGGCCTGAACGCCAGTCTCGGCGCGGCGCGGGCGCGCACGCCGGCCGCGCTCAGCCCGACCGGCCAGCCCATGCTCGGCGACCGCTTCGACGCCGGCCTGGCCATGCCCGCCTTCGAGATTGACTACCTGGGCCGCGTGCGCAACCTGGGCGAGGCGGCGCTGGCGCTCTACCTGGCCAGCGACGAGGCGCGCCAGGCCGCGCAGATCGGCGTGGTGGCCGAAACGGCCAAGGCCTACTACACCGAACGCGCGCTGGCCGAGCAGTACGCGCTGGCGACGCAGACCCTGGAGGGACGCGCGCGCACCTTCGATCTGACCCGTCAGCGGGTCGAGGCCGGCGCCTCCTCGCGCCTCGACCTGCGCCAGAACGAGACCCTGTACCAGGGCGCACGGGTGGCCGCGCTGACCCTGGCGCGGCAGCGCGCCCAGGCCGAGAACGCGCTCACGCTGCTGGCCGGCCGCCCGCCGGCGCGCGCGCCGGACGGCGCCGCGCCGGACGACGCCGCGCTCGACGCCATGAGCGCCCTGCCGGCCGGCCTGCCCTCGGAACTGCTGGCGCGGCGGCCCGACATCCGCGCCGCCGAACTGCGCCTGAAGGCGGCCAACGCCAACATCGGCGCGGCGCGCGCCGCCTTCTTCCCGCGCCTGAGCCTGACGGCGGCGCTGGGCCGCACCAGCGCCGCCTTCTCCGGCCTGTTCGACAGCAATTCGGGCAGTTGGTCCTTCGCGCCGCAACTGCTGCTGCCGCTGTTCGACGGCGGCCGCAACCGGGCCAACCTGAGCCTGAGCGAGGCGCGCAAGAACCTCGCCGTGGCCGACTATGAAAAAACCATCCAGGGCGCCTTCCGCGAAGTGGCCGACGCGCTGGCGGCGCGCGCCTACCTGGGCGAACAGGTGGCGGCGCAACTGGCCGTGCGCGAGGCCCAGGCCGAGCGCCTGACGCTGCTGCAACTGCGCTTCGAGAACGGCGTCGCCAGCAGCCTCGACGTGCTCGACGCCCAGCGCGAACTGTTCAGCGCCGAGCAGGCGCTGGTGCAGGCGCGCCTGCTGCGCAGCACCAGCGCGGTCGACCTGTACCGCGCCCTGGGCGGCGGCCTGCAATAGCGCGAAACGGGCGGGCGGCCCCGTCCGCGCAACGGGCCACCCTGCATACAACGCTCAGGAAAAGAACGTTTTCAGGACAAGGCCTCCGCCAGCAGCCATTCCCTGGCCAGGCGGATCTTGCGCGTCTGTCCGGCGCCCGGCGCATGGACGATGTAGTAGGCGCGCTCATTGCGCAGCGTGTGCGCGAAAGCCTGCACCAGGCGGCCCGAGGCGACCGCGTCGGCGGCCAGGAAGCGCGGCAGCAGCGCCACGCCCATGCCGGCCGCGGCGGCCTCCATGACCATGAAAAAATGCTCGAAGCCGGGCGACTGCGCCAGGTCCGGCGGCGCCAGATCGCAGGCGGCGAAATAGCGCTGCCAGGCGTCGGCCCGGGTGGTGTGCTGCAGCAGGCGCTGCGCCGGCAGATCGGCCGGCCCGCGCAACGGCGCGCCGCCGCCCAGCAGTTGCGGCGCGCAGTACACGGCCACGTCCTCGTGCATGAACAGCGTCGCCTCGGTGTTCGGCCAGCGCCCCAGCCCGTAGCGGATGCCCAGGTCGACCGGCTCGGCGGCGAAATTCACCAGCCGCTCGTTGGTCGTGATGTCGACCAGGATGTCGGGATGGCGCAGCTGGAAGGCCGGCAGGCGCGGCACCAGCCAGCGCATGGCGAAGGTGGGCAGCACGCTGATCGAGAGCAGGCCGCCGCCGTCCATGCGCTTCACCGAGCGGGTCGCGGCGGCGATGCCGTCGAGCGCGTCGAGGATGCGCGGATGGTAGGCGGCGCCGGCCGGCGTCAGCTCCAGGTGGCGGCCGCTGCGGCGGAACAGGGCCAGGCCCAGCTCCGCCTCCAGCACCTGCACCATGCGGCTGACGGCGCCCTGGGTAACGCACAATTCGCGCGCCGCCAGGGTGAAACTGAGGTGGCGCGCGGCGGCGTCGAAACTGCGCACGGCGTTCAGCGACGGCAGGCGGCGCTCCTTGTTGCTGGTTTCCTGCATGAGTTATTCTCATTCACGGTGCGTATTAATCGTTTGCCAAGACTCACCCCCGCCGGCTTATGATGGGGGCTTGCGATGCATATCGTTTCCACAACCGCCAAGGAGCATCATGTCCAAGCTAGCCCCCTTCCACCTGGCCTTCCCGGTCGACGACCTGCAGCGCGCGCGCCACTTCTACGGCGGGGTGCTGGGTTGCGCCGAGGGCCGCTCCAGCGCGCAATGGATCGATTTCGACTTTTTCGGCCACCAGATCGTCACCCACCTTACCCCAGAAAAAATTATACCGCAGCACAATCCGGTCGACGGCCACGCCGTGCCGGTGCCGCACTTCGGCGTGGTGCTCGACTGGGACGCCTTCCACGCCTTCGCCGCGCGCATCGAGGCGGCCGGCGTCGCCTTCCTGATCGCGCCCTGCATCCGCTTCCAGGGCCTGGCCGGCGAGCAGGCCACCATGTTCTTCCTCGACCCGGCCGGCAACGCGCTCGAATTCAAGGCCTTCCGCGACCCCGCCGCCCTGTTCGCCAAATAAGCAACCCCACTGAAAGGATGTCCATGCCCTCCTCGTCCACCCACCCCGACCTGCTCACCATCGGCCTGGCGCAGATCGCGCCCGTCTGGCTGAACCGCGCCCGGACGCTGGAAAAAATCGTCGACTACATCGGCCGCGCCGCGCGCCAGGATTGCCGCCTGGTGGTCTTCGGCGAGGCGCTCCTGCCCGGCTACCCCTTCTGGCTGGAGCTGACCGACGGCGCCCGTTTCAACTCGGCCGTGCAGAAGGACATCCACGCCCATTACGTTGCGCAGGCGGTGCAGATCGAGGCGGGCGACCTGGACGCGGTGCGCGCGGCGGCGGCCGAACACGGCATCGCCGTCATCCTCGGCTGCATCGAGCGGCCACTGGACCGCGGCGGCTACAGCATCTACTGCAGCTGCGTCTACATCGGCCCGGACGGCGCGATCGGCTCGGTGCACCGCAAGCTGATGCCGACCTACGAGGAGCGCCTGACCTGGGCCCCCGGCGACGGCCACGGCCTGCGCGTGAACCGCCTGGACGGCTACACGGTCGGCGCCCTGAACTGCTTCGAGAACTGGATGCCGCTGCCGCGCGCCGCCCTGTACGCGCAGGGCGAGGACTTGCACGTGGCGCTGTGGCCGGGCAATCTGCGCAACACCGAGGACATCACCCGCTTCATCGCCAAGGAGGGGCGCGGCTTCAGCGTCGCCGTCTCGGCGCTGATGCGCCGCGCCGACTTCCCGGCCGACACGCCGCACCTGGACCTGATCCTGGCGCAGTGCCCCGAGGTGCTGGCCAACGGCGGCTCCTGCATCGCCGCGCCGGACGGCGAGTGGCTGATCCCCCCGGCCGTCGGCGAGGAGTGCCTGCTGGTGGCGACGCTGGACCGCAAGGAGGTGCGCCGCGAACGGCAGAACATGGACCAGGCCGGCCACTACACGCGCCCCGACGTGACGCGCCTGGTGGTCGACCGGCGCCGCCAGGGCCTGGCCTCCTTCGAGGATTGAGCGGCGCGCCGGGCGGCGTTTTATGGCATCTGTGCGGGCCCGCCACACAATTTTTGGCGGGCGCGCAAAATGGTAGGCGGGCAATCAGAAGGGCGAAAAATCGGCGCATACTCTGACGTGCGCCGGCAATTTGAACGCTCGACTTTGATTGGATACAGACCATGCATTCGCTCTCGAACATCCGTATCGGCACGCGCCTGGCGATCGGCTTCGCCATCGTCCTCGCCCTCTCCATCGTCTCGACCGGCTACGCGCTGCTGAGCGCGCGCGGCGCCGCCGACGCCACCAAACAGATGATGGAAAGGCCGCTGGCCAAGGAGCGCATCGTCTCCGACTGGTATGTGCTGATCTACGCCGCCGTGGCGCGCACGGCGATGATCGCCAAGAGCGGCGACGACACCCTCTCGACCAGCTTCGACGAGACCATCAGCGGCAGCGTCACCAAGGGCGCCGCCCTGCTCAAGCAAATCGAGGCCCTGCTCGGCAACGACGAGGAGAAGGCCATCTTCCAGTCCGCCATGGCGGTGCGCGTCAACTACCAGGACGCCAAGAACGCCGTCATGGCCGCCAAGAAGGCCGGCAACGCCGCCGAGGCCGAGCGCGTCTACAAGGATATGTTCACGCCCGCCGCCGACGCCTACCAGGGCAAGGTGCTGGCCCTGCTGGCGCAGCAGCGCGGCGCCATCGACGCCACCGCCCACGCCATCGACGCGGCCAACGAGCGCAGCTTCAGATTGATGATCGCGCTCAGCGTGCTGCTGGTGGCGCTGGGCAGCGTCTGCGCCTGGCTCATTTCGCGCAGCATCACGGCGCCGCTGAAGGCGGCCATCGGCGTCGCCGAAACCGTCGCCGAGGGCGACCTGCGCACCGTCTTCGCGGCGCCCTCGCGCGACGAGATCGGCGACCTGATGCGCGCCCTGAAGCGCATGAACGACGCGCTCGCGACGGTCGTCTCGGAAGTCCAGAACGGCACCCACGCCATCGCCACGGCCTCCGGCCAGATCGCCAGCGGCAACCTCGACCTGTCCTCGCGCACCGAGCAGCAGGCCAGCTCGCTGGAGGAAACCGCCTCCTCGATGGAGCAGCTGACCTCGACCGTGCGGCAGAACGCCGAGAACGCGCGCCAGGCCAACGGCCTGGCGGCGGCGGCCTCGGACGTGGCGGCCAGGGGCGGCGACATCGTCGGCCAGGTGGTGCGCACCATGGGCTCGATCGACGCCTCGGCGAAGAAGATCGTCGACATCATCGGCGTCATCGACGGCATCGCCTTCCAGACCAACATCCTGGCGCTGAACGCGGCCGTCGAGGCGGCCCGCGCCGGCGAACAGGGGCGCGGCTTCGCCGTCGTCGCCTCGGAGGTGCGCAACCTGGCGCAGCGCTCGGCCGGCGCCGCCAAGGAAATCAAGGAACTCATCGGCGACTCGGTCGAGCAGGTCAACAAGGGCACGCGCCTGGTGGAGCAGGCCGGCGCG
>JANXSQ010000142.1 GCA_025356595.1 Janthinobacterium sp.
GCGCGGCCCGCGTCAGCGCGTGGCCGGCGCCGCGCCACGCGGCCAGGCCGCCGTCGAGCAGGCGCACGTCGGCGACGCCGGCGTACAGCAGCAGGTGGGCGAAGCGCGCGGCGGCCAGGATGTTGCGGCCGTACAGGATGACGGTGCTGTCGTGGCCGATGCCGTGACCCAGCAGCAGCTCCAGCAGGGCCTGGTCGGAGACCTTGTTCCACAGCGGCGCCTGTTCGATCTCAGCCGTGTCGAGGTAGGCGGCGCCGGGGATGCGGCCGGCCGCGAACCGGGCCGCGTCGCCGCAGCCGACCTCGAACAGATGCCAGCGCGCGGCGGGCGCGGCGGCGACGGGGGCGCCGGCCAGCAGCGCCGCCAGCCAGGCCGGCGGCACCAGATGCTGCCAGCGCGCCAGGTCGGGGCACCAGGCGGGCGGGGCGATCGGCATGGTGGTGGGGAAGCTCATCTGGCGCGCTGGAAGTGGGTCAGCCGGTATTTTAAGCGATGCGCGGCGCGCCCTCAGTCCGGCGCGAAGGCGGCCAGCATGCGCCGCTGGCCGGCGGCCGAGACGCTCAGCGCGCGGCCGTCGAGGTCGCGCTCGGCCCAGCCGCGCCGCAGCGCCAGTTGCAGCAGCGCCGCGCCGAGCGCGCCGCCGATGTGCGGGCGGCGCTCGCTCCAGTCCAGGCAAGCGCAGGCGAAGCGGCGGCGCAGCTTGCGCAGGGCCGGCAGATCGACGCCCAGCCGCTCCAGGCGGGCCGCGCCAGCGGCCGACAGCAGGTAGTCGCCGCCGTCCGGCGCGCCGGCTAGCAAGCAGCCCTGCGCGGCGAGGTGGTCGTGCAGCGCCACCGCCACCGTGCCGGCCATGTGGTCGTAGCAGGTGCGGGCGTGGCGCAGCCGGCTCGGCGTGTTCGGCTGGAAGGCGGGGCGCGGCAGGCCGGCCAGCACCAGCAGCGCTTCGAGCGCCTTGCCGACGTCCTCGCCGGCCAGTCGGTGGTAGCGGTGCTTGCCCTGCGCGAGCACGTCGACCAGGCGCTGTTCCCTGAGCCGGTTCAGGTGCGCGCTGGCCGTCGACGGACTCACTCCGGCCACCGCCGACAGCTCGGTGCTGGTGCGCGCGCGGCCGTCGAGCAGGCAGCAGAGCATGCGCGCGCGGGCGGGTTCGGCGATCGCGCCGGCGATGGCGGACAGGCGGGTGTCGGGGTGGTTGGCATCCATGTTTCGTTGCTGGGCGAAGCGTTGTCGGCGGGACCTCAGCATACTGCAGCGCTTCGCCACACGCAATGAAAGGCAGGGCTAGATGACTCCGATGAACGCCATCGCGGCGGCCACGCACGCCGATCCGTATCCCTATTACGCCGCCCTGGTGGCCGGTCCCGCGCTGCGCTACGACGCGCAGCTGGATTTGTGGCTGGCCGCCGGCGTCGGCGCCGTCGAGGCCGTGCTGGCCGATCCGCATTGCGCCGTCCGTCCGGCCTCCCAGCCGGTGCCGCCCGCCATCGATGGCAGCGCCGCCGGTGCCGTCTTCGGCCAGTTGCTGCGCATGAACGACGGCGCGCGCCATGCGCGTCCCAAGCTGGCCTTGCGGGCGGCGCTGGCCGGGGTCGACCTGGCGGCTTTGCGCCCGGCGGCGCGTGGGATCGCCGCGGCGCTGGCGGCGGCGCGCGAGCTGCGCCACGGCGACGCGCTGTCGGCCTGGTTGTTCGAGGTGCCGCTGTACACGGTCGCCGGCCTGCTCGGCTTCGCGCCTGCCCAGTGGCCGGCGCTGGGCGCCCGGATGGCCGATTTCGTCGCCTGCCTGTCGCCCTTGAGCGCGGCGCCGCAACTGGCGCGCGCCAGCGTCGCCGCGCCGTCCTTGCTGGAGGGCGTGAGGGCGCTGCTGCGGGGCGCGCCGGCGCGGCAGGGCAGCCTGTTGCGGGACGTGCTGGGCGAGGCGGCCGCCGCCGGCTGGGACGACGGCGAGGCAATCCTGGCCAATCTGCTCGGCCTGTTGTCGCAGACCTATGAGGCCACGGCCGGCTTGATCGGCAACTGCATCACCGAATTGAGCGTCCGGCCGGCGCTGGCTGCGGCGCTGGCCGGCGCGCCCGAACGCATCGCCTTGTTGGTGGCCGAGGTCAGCCGCTTCAACGCGCCGGTGCAAAACACGCGCCGCTACGCCGCGCGGACGACGCGCGTGTGCGGCGTCGAGATCGCCGCCGGGCAGGGCATCCTGTTGCTGTTGGGCGCGGCCGGACGCGATCCGGCCGGCAACGCCGACCCGCAGCGCTTCCTGCTGGAGCGGCCGGCGCGCCGCGTGTTCGGCTTCGGCCACGGCGCGCACGCCTGTCCCGGCCACGCGCTGGCCTGTGCCATCGCGGCGGCGGCCATCGAGGCTTTGCTGGCGCGACCGGACTGGCCGCCGGCGGCGCCGCTGGCCTGGCGCTATCGGCCCTCGGCGAACGCGCGCATTCCGGTCTTTCATCGCGCGGGCGAGATGGCCTGAGCGGCGCGCCACCCGACGGGGCGGCCGGCGCCGGGGCTCAACTCAAGGGCTGCTGACCTTGACCGTGACGCGGTAGTTCGGTTCCGGCGCGTGCAGCGCGGGCGGCGCGGCCGGTTCGACTGAGAGCAGGGTGAAGGTGAGTTTCTGCAGGGTCGACGCCGGGCTGCCGCCGGGCATGGAGTCGGACAGGGTGAAGGGCGTCTCGCCGTTGGCGTCGCTGAGGATGAAGCTGTAACTGACATAGCCGGCCCAGACGCACACGGCGCCGACCTTGCAGCGGCTGTCGTTGACGCGCTCGAGCTTGAGCGTTTGCGTCGTCGTGACGGCGACGCTGCGGCCCGGTGTCAGCACATGGATGGCGCTGGAGGGCGCGCTGGGCGCCGCGGGCGCGGCCATGCCGGGCGGCACGCCGCAGCCGCCCAGCGCAAGCAGGCAGGCGCCCAGAGTGGACAGGATGAGGCATCGACGGTGCTGGTTTCGCTGCATGGGATTCCTTTTGGTCGGCTGATCCGGCTTACGCCGGGGGACTATCGGGGAGCAGGGTAGCAAATTCGGCATTTCCACGGCGCGCAAAACAAATCGATGCCGTGTCGGATACTGCGTAAAATGGCTGTTTTGAAATAACGAGGACAGAAACAATGAAAAAGACCGGAATGGCGAAGAGCGATGCCAAAAAATTGATGGGGAAAATGGTTGCCCCTGGCGCGGCCGCTTTCGGTAAAGAAGTCGCCGTGCTGGACCGCCGCGAACAGCGCAAGCTGGACCAGGCCCTGGGCCTGGTGCCTTTCGCCGTCAAGCTCAATAGCGATCTGGTGCTGCAACTGCAAACGCTGGCCAAAGAGCGCGGCGCCGACCTCAACGAGCTGGTCGCCGAGTTGCTGACCAAGGGCCTGGCCGCTTAAGCCTTACCCGGCGCGAGCCAAGGACAGCGCGGGCGGCGCCTGCGCCGCCTTGCCTGCGCCACCCGCGGGCGTCCGCTGCCGGACGGCCGCGGCGTCTCCCCCTCCCTTGATGGCGCAGTCCTGCCGCCTATCCAATGCCGCCGCCCGGTCGCGTGTTGATGTTCCAATTTTTAAAAACTGCTATCATTGAAAATATGAATACCAAATTGCAGAACAACGTCGCCGTTTTCCAAACGCCGGTAATGCGCAAGATCGCCCAAGTGATGCCGGAGCTGCCGCCCGCCCTGCGCACCGTGGCTGATTATATTTTACGTCATCCTTTCGGCGCGGCGATCATGACGATAGATGATCTGGCGCAAGCTAGCGGCACTTCGGCTGCGGCCGTGAACCGGCTGGCGCGGGCCGTCGACTGCGGCGGCTTCACGGGGCTGCGCGCGGCCCTGGTCGCCACCTTGCAGGACGCCGTCTCGCCGGTCGACAAGCTGAAGTCGGAATTGGCGCTGCGGCCCTCGGGCGAGTATTCCCTGGCGGAGATGTTGGACGCCGGCATAGAGAACCTGCGCCTGGTGAACAGCGCCAACACCGAGGAGTCGTTCGGGCACGCGGTGACGGCCATCGCCGGCGCCAGGCGCGTGTATGTGCTCGGCTTCGGCTTCAGCTCCTATCTGGCGGGCGCCTTGGCGGCCGGCCTGATGCCGTTTTGCGGCGAGGCCAGCGCCGTCAGCATGGAGGGCGGCAACGAGCACGCGGCCTACCGCTTGACGGCGATCGGACCGGAGGATGTCCTGATCGCCATTTCGCTGCCGCGCTACTCCGTGGACACGGTGCAACTGGCGCGCTTCGCCGTCGAGCGCGGCGCGGCCGTCGTCGCCATCACCGATTCGCCCGCCTCGCCGCTGCAGGGCGTGGCCCAGCATGTGATCTACACGCCGGCCGAACACGCGCTGCTCAGCAGTTCCAGCCTCGCCACGCTGGCCGTCATCGAATGCATCATCAGTCTGGTGATGACGCGCAACAAGGAGGCGGTGCGCATCTCCTCCGAGTTGAACGCCAGCGTGCTTTCCTATTTGTACGTGAATTGAGGGGGGCGCCGGCGGCGCGGCCGGCTTAGAAGGTGTGGCGCAGGCCCAAGTCCAGCGACCTGCTCGTCTGGCCCTGCGACAGGGCGTAGACGCCGTCGCGGTCTCGCATGGTCGACAGGTCGGTGTAGATGAAACTGCGCTTCGACAACTGGTGCCAATAACCCAGCGACGCCTGCCGGGCGGACGCGCCGCGCTCGGGCGCGGTGTGGCCGTAGCCGGCCCGCACGGTGCCGTTCGCGCTGACGGCGAGCTCCGCGCCGACGCTCCAGTTCTGCTCCGCGCTGCTGGCGCTGTTGTGCTGGGAGCGGCTCGCCGTCAGCCTGGCGATGCCGAGCTGGTAGGCGCCGGCCGCCGCCCAGACATGCTCGGCGCGGGCGTTGCGCTCATAGCCCAGCGAGGTCTGCAGGGCGCCGGCGCGGTAGTTCAAGACCAGCGACAAGGGATTGACGGGCAAGTCGCCCGGCGCCGTGCCGCCCGCCTCCTTGCTGGCGACGGCGGCGACGAGTTCGAAGCCGCGCATCTGCGGCGAGCTGTAGTAGATGCCGTTGGCGAAGCGGTTGCCGGCCGCCGAGGCGCCGTTGCGCGTGCCGATGCGGTAGGGGTCCGAGCTGTAGTTGCCCAGCGTGGCGGCGTACAGCGTGCCGACGCTGGCGATCTGGAACGGGTCGTAGTCCCACATCTGGTCTTGCAGCGGGGTCAGGTCGCGGCCCAGCCGCAGCGTCCCGAAGGCCCCCGACAGGCCCACCCATGAACGCCCCTGGAACAGCGCGCGGTTGCCATTGTTCTCCAACTGCCCGGTATCGGGCTCGAAGCGCTGTTCCAGGCGGAAGCTCGCCGCCATCCCACCGCCCATATCCTCCGTGCCCCTGAAGCCGAGTTTGTTGTTGTCGCCGCGTCCCAGCTTCAGCGTGGCGTCGGTGGACTTGATCAAGCCGATGTCGAGCGCGCCGTAGATGCTCACCTGGGCGTGCGCCGAGGCGGCCAGGGCGGCCAGGATGGCCGATACGAGTACGTGTTTTTTCATTGCTGTCTCCATTGTTGTAGTTTTTTCGCCTTGTCCGGGCGTCATCGACGCCGTGTGTGACGCGAATATTTTCAATGCTATCACTAAGAGAAAAAAATAACGTCATGTGATTTTCACCGGGAAAAAGCCGCCGACGCAGCCTCCTGCGCCGTGCCGTCGGCGCTGTTTTTCACTCTGTGCGGATGCTTGCGCGATGCCCGATTTTCAGCTGGATCCCGCTGTTTCCAGGTGCCGCCTTTCGCATTTTTGACACAAAATATTTTAATATTTTAAAGTTGTGAAAAATTATGAGTCATGCGCATATAATCGGATCAGCCGCAGGAAGTCCCTTCTTGGGGCCGACAATAAGGAGATAGGCATGCATAAGAAAATAGGCGCCGCCGTCGTGGCGGCAGGCGCGATGATGCTGGCGCTGGGCGCGCAGGCGAAGGATTTGGGCGAGATCCGCTGGGGCACCGATCCCAGCAACGCGCCGTTTGAATCGAAGGGCAAGAGCGGCAAGCTGCAGGGTTTCGACATCGAACTGGGCGAGGCCATCTGCGTCCAGCTGAAGGCGCGTTGCACCTGGGTCGAGAACGATTTCGACGGCATGATCCCGGCCCTGAAGGCGAAGAAATTCGACGCCATCAACTCGTCCATGTCGGCCACCGACAAACGCCTGAAGGAAATCGATTTCTCCAGCCGCGTCACGCGCGTGCCGGGCCGCATGATCGCCAGGGTGGGCGCCAATCTGACGCCGACGCCGGAGGGCTTGAAGGGCAAGCGCGTCGGCGTCCAGCAGGGCACGACGCATGAAACCTATGTCAAGGAAAAGTGGGCCGCCGCCGGGGTCGAGGTGGTGTCCTACATCCGCAACGACATGGTCTACGCCGACCTGCAGGCCGGCCGCATCGACGCCGGCGTGCTCGATTCGGTGGCGGCCAACGAGGAGTTCCTCAAGCAGCCGATCGGCCAGGGTTTCGCCTTCGCCGGCCCGGCCATCCAGGATGAAAAAATCTTCGGCAAGGGCACCGGCTTCGGCGTGCGCCGCGACAACGTCGACTTGAAAAACGCCTTGAACAAGGCCTTGGCCGAGTTGAAGGCGAACGGCACCTTCAAGAAGATCATGGCGCGCCATTTCGAACTCGACGTGTCGGGCGACTGAGGCCGGCCGCCCTCCGACAATAAAATCGGCCGCCGGCGCACCCGCCGGACGGCCTGGGGACAATGATGTTTTCTCTTTATGGTTATGGCCCGCAGATACTGGAGGGCTTGCTGGTCACGCTCGAACTGTCTGTGTCGGCCCTGTTGCTGTCTTTCGGCATCGGCTTGCTGGGGGCGGGCGCCAAGCTCTCGCGCTGCGGGCCGCTGCGCAAGCTGGCCACGCTGTACACGACCCTGATACGCGGCGTGCCGGACTTGTTGACGATGTTGCTGATGTTCTATGGCATGCAAATGGCGCTCAACGACGCCACCGAGGCGCTGTCGCTGGAGCAAATCACGATCCAGCCCTTTTCCGCCGGCGTGCTGACGCTGGGCTTCATCTACGGCGCCTATTTCTCCGAGACCTTCCGCGGCGCCTTCCTGGCCCTGTCGCCGGGGCCGGGCGAGGCGGGCTTGGCGCTGGGCATGACGCGCCTGCATGTGGCGCGCCGCATCCTGTTCCCGCAAATGATGCGCCTGGCGCTGCCCGGCATCGCCAACAACTGGCAGGTGCTGCTCAAAAGCACGGCGCTGGTGTCGGTGATCGGTTTGAACGATCTGGTGCGCGTGTCCAACCAGGCCGGCAAGGCCAGCTACCAGTTTTTCTACTTCATCGGTTTGACCGGCGCCATCTACCTGGCCATGACCAGCGTCAGCAGCCTGCTGCTGGCGCGCCTGGCGCGCCGTTATGCAAGGGGACAAAGAATGGCGGACGTATGATGCAATTAATCCACGATTACTGGCGTGCCTACCTGTACACGGACGGCTACCACATGACGGGCCTGGCGGTGACGCTCTGGCTGCTGGTGTTGTCGGTCGGCATAGGCGCCTGCCTGTCGCTGCCGCTGGCGGTGGCGCGGGTGTCGAAGAACCGCTTCCTGTCCGTGCCGGTGTGGGCCTACACCTATGTGTTCCGCGGCACACCGCTGTATGTGCAATTGCTGTTCATGTATTCCGGCGTCTACAGCCTGAACATCGTGCGCGAGACGGACGTGCTGAACATGTTTTTCCGCCAGGGCTTCAACTGCACGGTGCTGGCCTTCGTGCTCAACAGCTGCGCCTATGTCACGGAAATCATCGCCGGCGCGATCCGCGCCACGCCGAACGGCGAGGTCGAAGCGGGCCGCGCCTACGGCATGTCGCGCGGCACGCTGTACGTCCGCGTCATTTTGCCGGGCGCCTTGAGGCGCGCCTTGCCGGCTTTGTCGAACGAGGTGATTTTCATGCTGCACGCCACCTCCGTGGCCTTCGCCGCCACCGTGCCCGACCTGCTCAAGGTGGCGCGCGACGCCAACGCCGACAGCTTCCTGTCCTTCGAATCGTTCGGCCTGGCCGGCCTGCTGTATCTGCTGGTGACGTTCGCGCTGATCGCGCTGTTCCGCCAGGCGGAGCGGCGCTGGCTATCCCATCTGCAACCGCAAAAGGTGAACTCTTAATGCATATCCAACACCATCCGTTTCCGCCGCCCAGCAGCGGCACCAGCCGGGCCTTGCAAAGCTTCCATTTCGGCGCGCCCGGACGGGGCCGGAAAGTGTATATCCAAGCCTCGCTGCACGCCGACGAATTGCCCGGCATGCTGGTGGCCCACCATCTGCGCGCGCGCCTGCTCGAACTGGAGGCGGCCGGGAAAATACTCGGCGAAGTGGTGCTGGTGCCGGTGTCGAACCCGGTCGGCCTGGCGCAGATGCTGCAGGGCACGCCGTTCGGCCGCTTCGACCTGGCCACCGGCGTCAATTTCAACCGCGACTACCGCGACCCGACGGCCGCGCTGATCGCCGCGCTGGCGGGCAAGCTGGGCGCGGACGGCGCGCGCAACGTCGGCCTGATCCGCGCCGAGATCGCGCGCATCCTGGAGGCGTGGCAACCGCTGTCGGAAACGGAGGCCTTGAAGAAAACCCTGCAGGTGCTGGCGATGGACGCCGACATCGTGCTCGACCTGCATTGCGACAACGAGGCGGTGCTGCACCTGTACGCCGGCGCGCCGCTGGCCGAGCGGGCGGCGCCGCTGGCGGCGCTGATGGGGGCCGAAGTGTTCCTGCTGTCGCGCGTCATGGGCGGCGACCCCTTCGACGAGGTGTGCGGGCGCCTGTGGTGGGAATTGGCCGAGCATTTCGGCGCCGCCTATCCGATTCCCTGCGCCTGCCTGTCGGTGACGGTCGAACTGCGCGGCGAGACGCAGGTGACGCACGCGCAAGCGCAGGGGGACGCGCAGGCGCTGCTGGCCTTCCTGGCCCACTCCGGCGTGCTGGACCTGCCGGCGCCGGCGCTGCCGGCGCCGCGCTGCGCGCCGACGCCGCTGGCCGGGGTTGAAGCCATCGTCGCGCCCAGCGCCGGCTTGCTGGTGTTCTTGAAGGAGCCGGGCGACTACGTCGAGCAGGGCGAGGCCCTGGCCGATTTGATCGACCCCTTCAGCGGCGCCAGCGTCGCCCTGCGCGCCGGCGTCTCCGGCGTGTTGTTCGGGCGCGTGGCGCGGCGCTACGTCCACGCCGGCATGAGCCTGGCGAAGATCGCCGGCAAGCTGCCGTTCCGCACCGGCAAGCTGCTCTCCCTTTAATCCGAATAAGGTCACACCATCATGGACAAGCTTGTCGTCAGCAATTTGCATAAACGGTATGGCAGCAACGAGGTGCTGCGCGGTGTCTCCATCACGGCCAAGGCGGGCGATGTGATCAGCATCATCGGCTCCAGCGGTTCCGGCAAGAGCACTTTTTTACGCTGCATCAACCTGTTGGAGGCGCCCAGCGCCGGCGCCATCGCCCTCAACGGCGAGACCCTGGGGCTGGAAACGGGCAAGGACGGCAATCTGGCGGCCAGCGACCCGAGGCAATTGCAGAACTTCCGCGCGCGCATCGCGATGGTCTTCCAGCACTTCAATTTGTGGGGCCACATGACGGTGCTGGAAAACGTCATCGAGGCGCCGCGCCAGGTGCTGGGCCTGGGCCGCGACGAGGCCATCGCGCGGGCCGAGATGTATCTGCGCCAGGTCGGCGTGCACCACCGCAAGGACGCCTATCCGGCCCACCTGTCGGGCGGCGAGCAGCAAAGGGTGGCGATCGCGCGGGCGCTGGCGATGGAGCCGGAGGTGATGCTGTTCGACGAGCCGACCTCGGCGCTCGATCCGGAACTGGTGGGCGAGGTGTTGAAGGTGATGCAGAAGCTGGCCGAGGAGGGCCGCACGATGCTGGTGGTGACGCATGAGATTAGCTTCGCGCGCGAGGTGTCGAACCACCTGGTGTTCCTGCACCAGGGCCGCATCGAGGAGCAGGGCGCGCCGCGCGCGGTGCTGGCCAATCCGTCCAGCGACAGGCTGCGCCAGTTCCTGTCGGGGACGCTGAAGTAGGTGGACGGAAAAAATGCCGCCGGGCTTGCGCCGGGCGGCATTGCTTGGCACTGCTGGTGCGCGCTTACACGAAGGCGGCCAGGGCGCCCTTCATTTTCTTCAGCGCCGCCGATTCGATCTGGCGGATGCGCTCGGCCGAGACGCCGAACTCGTTGGCCAGGGTGTGCAGCGTGGCGCCCGAGCCGTCGTCGTTGGCCAGCCAGCGCGCTTCGACGATGCGGCGTGAACGGGGATCGAGCTTGCCCAGCGCCGTTTCCAGCCCTTCCGATTGCAAACGCGTCACTTGTTCCGCTTCCAGCACCTTGGTCGGCTCGCTCTGCTCGGACGACAGGTAGGCGATCGGGGCGAACTTGTCGTCCTCGTCGTCGGTCGGCGATTCGAGCGCGATGTCGCGGCCGCTGAGGCGGGTTTCCATCTCGATCACTTCCTCGCGCTTCACGTCCAGCAATTTCGCCAGCGCGTCGATTTGCGTCGGCGTCATCGCGTCCAGGCCGGTCTTGTGGCTGCGCAGGTTGAAGAACAGCTTGCGCTGCGCCTTGGTCGTGGCGACCTTCACCAGGCGCCAGTTCTTCAGGATGTATTCATGCATCTCGGCCTTGATCCAGTGCATCGCGTAGGACACCAGGCGCACGCCCTGGTCCGGATCGAAGCGCTTGACGGCTTTCATCAGGCCGATGTTGCCTTCCTGGATAAGGTCGGCGTGCGGCAGGCCGTAGCCCAGATAGCCGCGGGCGATCGAGACGACCAGGCGCAGGTGCGACAGGACCAGCTCTTGCGCGGCCGCCAGGTCGTTGTTGCCGCGCAAACGCGTGGCCAGCGAGATTTCTTCGTCGTGTGTCAGCATGGGCAAACGATTAACAGCCGAGATATAGGCATCCAGGTTACCCAGATTGCCGGTAAACCCGAGGCCCAGCGCGTTAGTCTTGGTCGTAACCAATGCGGACGGTGCGGACATCATAGTCATATATATTCCTCGCTCTAATAGTATTGCTTTGTTCCAATGTGCCACGCGGCTTTGGCCTGAACACGGATTGTTACGGTTTGTTACCTGCGCTGTCTTGCCGTTGACGGGGGCGGACTGCGTCTCGATGTTGCCTCAACGTACACCCCGTCTTGCGATGTTGCGTATATTAGCACTCTCCCGTGTCGAGTGCCAATCGCCTCATCCAATCACTCCGATAGCCAAAATACTATTGAGTCATGATACTCAATGAGCAGGGCAAAAGTGGGCTGGGCAATATTATTTCAACAATTCTTGCGTCAAGTCAAAAATTGGCGAATCGCCGCCGCCGTCGCGGGATGGGACGTGTTAGCGCTGGCCTTGCAACGTTAGAGTGGACGCGCCAGGCAGAGTTCTTCCGTGTCCGAGCCAGAGAAGTATGCGGGAAGTTACTGAAGGCTGGCTTAAGGCGGCGGCGAAAAAAAGCGGCGACCGGGCGGGCTGGGCGCCCGGCCTGTCGCCGCTTGTTTTTCGTACACCTTCCTTAGTTCAGGCGCGCCAGGTGGCGTTGCACGGACAGCACGGCGCCGGCCAAGCCCAGGCCTGCGCTCAGGGCCAGCAGGCCGGCCATCGGCAGCGGCGCCAGCGGCAGGAGCTGGAATTCCGAGGCGTACAGGCGGGCGAACTCGGCGATGGCCGTGTTCAGGGGGCGCAGCGCCAGCGCCACCGCGCCCAGGGCGACGCCGCCGGCGCACAGGCCGAGCAGGGCGCCGGTGTAGTAGAAGGGCCGGTGGATGAAGGTGTCGGTGGCGCCGATGAGCTTGGAGACGCTGATCTCGTCGCGCTGCGTCATCACCTGCAGGCGGATGGTGTTGAAGACCACGGCGATGACGACCATGCCCAGCGTCACGGCCAGCAGCAGCAGCGCCAGGCGCAGCACGCCGAGCAGCGCCGCCAGGCGCTTCACCCAGGCCGAATCGACCTGCACGGCGTCGACGCCGGGCAGCTTGCGCAGTTGCTGGGCGATGGTGTCGATGCGGCCGGCGTCGGCGGCGCTCTTGAAGGCGTCCAGCTTCAGCACATAGCTGTCGGGCAGGGGATTGTCGCCCAGCGTGTCGAGCACGTCGGCCAGGCCGCCCTTGCCCTTCAGCGCCTCCAGGGCCTGCTCGCGCGGCACGAAGACGATCTTCGCCTTGGCGTCGTTGACGATCTGGCGCAGCGCCGGCGCCAGCGCGACGGCGCGCTCGCGCGGCGTGTCCGGGCTCAGGAACAGGCTCAGCTCCGGGTCCACCGAGAGCTGCTCCGACATCGGCCGCACATTGTCGAGCAGGGTCAGGCCGGCGAAGGGCAGGGCCAGCGCGATGGCGACGACGACGATGTTGAAGAGGAAGCTGCCGGGCGCCTTGCGCACGTGGATCAGCGCCGCGCCGAGGGCGAAGCCGTGTTGGCGGAACCAGCTTTTCATGCCGTCTCCCCGACCACGAGGTGGCCCTTGTCGAGGTGGATGACGCGCGCGGCCGCTTCGATCACCTGCTCGTCGTGGGTCGAGATCAGGCAGGTGACGCCGACCGAGTGGAAGGCTTTCAGGGCGTCCAGCACCTTGTCGGCGCTGGCGCGGTCGAGGTTGGCGGTGGGCTCGTCGGCGAGGATGATCTGCGGCCGGTTGACGATGGCGCGGGCGATGGCCACGCGCTGCTGTTCGCCGCCGGACAGGGCCAGCGGCAGCGCCGGCGCGCGCTCCAGCAGGCCGACCTTGTCGAGGGCGGCGCGGGCGCGCTGTTCGGCCTGCGCCCGGGAGGCGCCGGTGACGAGCAGCGGCAGCATCACATTGGCCAGGATGGAGCGGTCGGTGAGCAGGCGCTGTTGCTGGAAGATCAGGCCCAGGTTGCGGCGCAGGAAGGGCAGGCCGGCGCGGCCGATCTTGCCGATGTCCTGGTCGTTGACGATCACGGTGCCCGAACTGGGCCGCTCCATGGCCGCGATCATCTTCAGCAGCGTGGACTTGCCGGCGCCGGAGGGGCCGGCCAGGAACACCAGTTCGCCCTTGCCGACCGACAGGGAAATGTCGCTCAGCGCCATGGCGTCGGCGGAATAGCGCTTGCTGACGTGCTTGAATTCGATCATCGGCTTATCCGAGCAGGGCTTCGACGAACTCGGCGGCCACGAAGGGTTGCAGGTCCTCGATCTGCTCGCCGACGCCGATGAAGTACACCGGCACCGGGCGCACGCGGGCGATCGCCGCCAGCACGCCGCCCTTGGCCGTGCCGTCGAGTTTGGTGATGATGATGCCGCTCAGTTGCAGCGCGTCGTCGAAGGCCTTGACCTGGGTCAGCGCGTTCTGGCCCGTGTTGCCGTCGATGACGAGGAGGATTTCGTGCGGCGCGCCCTCCAGGCCCTTGCCCAGCACGCGCTTGATCTTTTTCAACTCCTCCATCAGGTGCAACTGGGTCGGCAGGCGGCCGGCCGTGTCGACCATGACGACGTCGATCTTCTTCGCCTTCGCCGATTGCACGGCGTCGAAGGCGACGGCGGCCGGGTCGCCCGATTCCTGCGAGATCACGGTGACGTTGTTGCGCTCGCCCCAGACCATCAACTGCTCGCGGGCGGCGGCGCGGAAGGTGTCGCCGGCGGCCAGCAGCACCGACTGGCCGTTGGCCTGCAGATGCTTGGCCAGCTTGCCGATCGAGGTGGTCTTGCCGGCGCCGTTGACGCCGGAAATCATCATCACCAGGGGCGCGTGGCGGCCCAGTTCGAAGGGTTTTTGCAGCGGCGTCAGGAGTGCGATCAGCAGCGTCTTCAGGGCCGCCTTGACTTCGGCGGCCTCGAGCAGCTTGTCTTCCTTGACCTTCTTCTTCAGTTCGTCGAGCAGGAAGGCGGTGGCGTCGATGCCGGCGTCCGACATCAGCAGCGCGGCCTCGAGTTCCTCATAGAGCTCCTCGTTGATCTTGGCGCCGACGAACAGCACGCTGAGCGTCGACGAGGTCTTCGACAGGCCCGCCTTCAGGCGCGCCATCCAGGACAGCTTTTTGACGGCGTCGGGCGCGGCGACGATGGCGGCGGCCGGCGCGGCCTGGGCCTGCGGCGCGGCGGCGGTGGGGGCTGGTTGCAGCGCAACCTCGGGAGCGGGTTTTTTCTTGAAGAAACTAAACATGGATGTGGGGTGGGGGACGCTTCCAGCATGGGCCCGGCGGCGCCGGGCGGGCAATTCGATGCCGACTATTCTACCAGAGCGGGGCGGGCGCTTCCGCCCCGGCTACTGGATTTGGCAACATTATCGCCGTCGGCGCCGCGCCGCCGCGGCCCGCGCGCCGCCGCGCCGCGCCGCGTGGGCCATCGTGGTGCGTTCGATTGGCGCGCCGCCTGCAGAGATTCGCGAGGGGGTGTATGCTTCGTCCCGTTTGTGAAGTAACTCCCCGGCGCACGTCAAACCAATCGGTTCCTACGGCGCGGGCAGCAAACGGAAGGGCGCGCGGCGCGATGTCGGCGGCCCCTCAATCTGGTGCAAGGGCAAGGGTGGATCGCGCGATCCGGCCGTGTTGCTGCGCCGCAGAATTCGGTTATCGCGCGCGTCAGCGCGCCGCGCCGATACGGCCCGTCGCGGGCGTTAAAGCGACGCCTGCGGCGCGGTGCGCGCAGGACCCAGGGTGGCCTCTGGTACAACTCGTAACATATTTGGACTTGATGGAAACCTGATCGGTCAGTATAGTGCCGCCTTCGGTACCGCGCGCACCGCTATGGTGCGCCCGTGGTGCGTCATGCACAGATCTGGTGAAGCCGGTGCCCACGCGCGCCGCGACGAATGTGAGCTCGCTCCATCCAACGGAGCTGCAATGTGGCAGGTGGAGACCCTGCCCTCACTGATAAAAAGCGCTCAATAAGGGCGCAGCACGAGATGCATGGTCAGTATTACTTTTGCTTCAATAATAAAGGAAACACGCAATGAAAAAATCGATTATCTCCCTGGCCGTTTTGGCTGCCGCTACCAATGTAGCTTTCGCTCAATCGAACGTCACGATCTACGGTACTGTTGATGCCGGTATCGTCAGCGAGCGCGGCGCCGTCAACGGTGGCGCGTCGACCACCAAAGTCACCAGCGGTGTTGCTTCGGCTTCGCGCCTGGGTTTCCGCGGTACTGAAGATCTGGGCAACGGCCTGTCGGCTGTGTTCGGTCTGGAAGCCGGCTTCAACATCGACGACGGCAAATCGAACGAAGGCGGCCTGTTCGGTCGTCAATCGTTCGTTGGTCTGAAAAGCAACACCCTGGGCGCAGTTACCCTGGGTAACCAATACACCGCTTACTACAAAGCGCTGAGCGAAGTCGCTGATCCATTCGGCGCTGGTTACGCTGGCACCGCCACCAACCTGTTCCCATCGACCCAACGCGCGAAGAACTCGATCGTGTACGTTTCGCCAGCATTCAGCGGCTTCACCGGCGAAGTTAACTACGCCCTGGGCGAGCAAGCCGGCGCGAACAAATCCGGTCGTCAAGTCGGCGCCGCTGTTGCTTACGCAAACGGCCCACTGAACGCACGCGTGGTTTACAGCGTTGCTAACAACGACCTGGTTGGTAAAGTCAACGAAACCCTGGCGAAAAACCTGTTGTTGGCCGCCAACTACGACTTCGGCGTCGCTAAAGCGTTCTTCGCTTATGGCCGCGACAAAGGCACTGCTAGCGCCGTCGGTGGTACGGTTGATCTGACCAGCGACGTTGAAGTCAGCAACGGCCGTTTCACCAACAACAGCAACAACATCCTGGTTGGTGTTGGCGCACCTGTCGGCCCAGCCGGCACCGTGATGGCTTCGTACATCCGCAAGAACGACACCGAAGCGTCGAACATGGATGCTACGCAATGGGCGGTTGGCTACTCGTACGCTTTGTCCAAGCGTACTTCGGCTTACACCTCGTTCGCTAAAATCAAAAACAGCAACAACGCCGGCTACACCGTCGGTAACGCAACTGAAGTCGGCACCGGCGACAAAGCGTTCAACGTTGGTATGCGTCACTCGTTCTAATATTCGCCCAGGCGATATTGGAAGCAGCGCCTAGGTTCCGTTCGCGGACCCTGGCGTAAGAAAATGCGCCGCCGGGCTTAGGTCCGGCGGCGCATTTTGCATTTCCGCGCGGCAGGTTAAAATGTGCAACGATTAAAGCGAAGGCTCTCATGAACACTATTCGACGATTCGGCCGCTGGACCCTGGCGGCCGCGGTGTTGGGCGGCGCCGTCGGCGCGGCGGCGGCGGCCCACGTGGCGCGCAAGGCGCCCGCGCAGGGCTTGCCGCGCTACGGCGTGGCGGTGTATTCCGACCTGTGCATGCAGGAGCACAGCGGCGAAATCGGCGGTCAGCGCATCAGCCTGCACCGCTTCGCCGAGGCCGACACCGTGCTGTACGAATTCACCGCCGGCGCCCTGAGCTGGCCGCTGGTGGCCAGCGAGGTCAACATCGACGCCAAAAGCGGCGCCATCGATTTCACCATCGTCGGCGCCGACGACGAGGAGCGCAAGATCAGCGGCAAGTTCTCCCGGGACGGGCGCAGCCTGACGCTGGAGGGCGGGTATTGCGACGGCGCGGCCGGCATGCCGATGCGCCTGTCGCGCGTCAGCGATTTCGGCGCCAGGCTGAAGGCCTGCAAGCCCTGTCCGGCGCCCAAGCCGACACCGCAGGCGGAACCGCCGCGGCGCGAGCCGGCCTTGACGGCGCCGGTGGAAATGCCGGCCGCCTGAGACGCCGCACATATATGAAGGGCGCCGTTGCGGCGCCCTTTTTTTTGCCTCAAGCCTTGGCGGCGCGGGCCGCTTCGGCGTTCTGGCGTATCGTCGCCAGCGTCGCGTTCGGCGTGATCAGGTTGCCATCGTAGCGCAACTCTATCAGCGCCGGCAATTGCCGCTCATGCGCGTGCGCCAGGGCGCGGCGCAGCGCCGGGCCGAACTCCTCGGTCGTGTTCACCACCTCGCCGTGCGCGCCATAGGCTTGCGCCAGCGCGGCGAAATCCGGATTGTGCAACTCGGTGCCCGAGACGCGGCCCGGATAGTCGCGCTCCTGATGCATGCGGATGGTGCCGAACATCTGGTTGTTGAAGACGATGATCACCAGGCCGGCCCGGTACTGCACGGCCGTGGCCAGCTCCTGGCCGTTCATCATGTACTCGCCGTCGCCGGCGAAGGTGATCACGGTGCGCTGCGGATGGACGATCTTCGCCGCCACGCCCGAGGGGACGCCGTAACCCATGGCGCCGTTGGTCGGCGCCAGTTGCGTGCGCATGCCGCCGTAGCGGTAGAAGCGGTGCGCCCACGAGGCGTAGTTGCCGGCGCCGTTGGTGAGGATGGTGTCGGCCGGCGCCTGGGCCATGATTTCCTGCGTCACCTGCCACAGGTCGAGCGGCGCCTTGCCGTCCTGGAAGATGGGCGGGCGCTCCTGGTAGGCGGCCAGCTCGGCCTTCGCCTCGGCCACCGTGTGGCGCCACGCCGAGGCGTCCACCGGCGCCATCGCCGCCAGCATGGCGCAGACCTGCGGCATGCCGCTGTTGATCATCAACTCGGCCTGGTAGACGCTGCCCAGTTCCTCGGCGTCGGCGTGGACATGCACCAGGCGCTGGCGCGGCAGCGGCGCGGCGATCAGGGTATACCCGCCGGTCGTCATCTCGCCCAGGCGCGGGCCGAGGGCGAGGATCAGGTCGGCCTCGCGGACGCGCGCGGCCAGCTTCGGATTGATGCCGATGCCGACGTCGCCTATATAGTTGGGGTGCGCGTTGTCGAGCAAATCCTGGAAGCGGAAGGCGCAGGCCACCGGCAGCGCGTTGGCCTCGGCGAAGCGCCGCAGGTCGGCGCAGGCGTCCGGGGTCCAGGTGGCGCCGCCCAGCAGCAGCAGGGGGCGCCTGGCCTCGGCCAGCATGGCGCGCAACTGCCCGATCTGCGCGGCGGCGGGCGCCGCCTGCACCGGTTGGTAGCGGCGCGTGTCGGCCACCGTCGCCAGCGCCACCAGCATGTCCTCGGGGAGCGCCAGCACCACCGGTCCGGGGCGGCCGCTGGTGGCGACCTGGAAGGCGCGCGCCAGGTACTCGGGGATGCGCTCGGCGCGGTCGATCTGCGCCACCCACTTCGCCATCTGGCCGTACATGCGCCGGTAGTCGATTTCCTGGAAGGCTTCGCGGTCCGTGAAGTCGTTGCCGACCTGGCCGATGAAGAGGATCAGCGGGGTCGAATCCTGATACGCCGTGTGCACGCCGATCGAGGCGTTGGTGGCGCCCGGGCCGCGCGTGACGAAGCACACGCCGGGCCGGCCGGTCAGCTTGCCGTAGGCCTCGGCCATGAAGGCGGCGCCGCCCTCCTGGCGGTTGATGATGAAGCG
>JANXSQ010000146.1 GCA_025356595.1 Janthinobacterium sp.
GCGCTGCTGGCCGCCGGCGCCGGCGCGCCGGCCGCGCCGGCCCTCATCGAACTCGACCTGGCCGGCTACCTGACGGCCTGGGACGCCGGCGCCGAACAACTGTTCGGCTATGCGCGCGCCGAGGCGCTGGGCCGCCACATCCTCTTCCTGTACGCCGACGACGACGAGGACGGCAAGATCGCCGAACTCTGCTTCGAGCCCGAGGCCGCGCCCTGCGACGTGCGCCGGCGCACCCGCGCCGGCGCCGCCGTCTGGCTGCGCCTGCGCCGCAGCGTCCTCCTCGACGCCGACGGCGAACGGCGCGGCATGGCGCTGGCGCTGGCCGCGCCGGCGCAGGCGCTGTCGGCCGGCGACAAGGCCCGCCTGCACGAACGCATCATCGAGGACAGCGAGCAGGGCGTGCTGATCACCGACGCCGACGAGCGCATCGTCGCCATCAACGCCGCCTTCACGCGCATCACCGGCTACACGCCGGCCGAGTCGCTGGGGCAGACGCCGGACCTGCTGCGCTGCGGCGTGCCCGACGCCGCCGCGCGCGCCGAGGTGCGCGCGGCGCTGGCCGGCCAGGCGCCGTGGCGCGGCGAGATCATGGGGCGGCGCAAGAACGGCGAGCAGTTCCCGCAGTCGCTGACGGTGAGCAGCCTGCGCGACGGCGCCGGGCGCGTCAGCCACAGCTTCGCGCTGTTTTCCGACATCAGCGTGCGCAAGGACGCCGAGGCGCGCGTGCAGCGCCTGGCCAACTACGACGCCCTGACCGGCCTGCCCAACCGCGCCCTGCTGAACCGCCTGCTCGAGCAGGCCCTGGCCGGGGCGCGCCGCGACGGCGGCCACGGCGCCCTGCTGGTGCTCGACCTGAGCCGCATCGGCGCCATCGGCGACACCCTGGGCCAGGACGTGGGCGAGCAATTGCTGGTGGCGGTGGCGCGCCTGCTGCGCGGCGCGCTGCGCGAGGCCGACATCCTGGCGCGCGTCGACAGCCACAAATTCGTCGTCGCCCTGTCCGCCATCGAGAAGCGCGAGCACGCCGGCAACGTGGCGCAAAAGCTGCTGGAGGCCCTGGCCGCGCCGGTGCGCGCGGCCAGCCACACCCTGCAGGTGCGCGCCAGCATCGGCATCAGCGTCTACCCCGAGGACGGGCTGGACGCGGCGGCGCTGTTCCGCTACGCCGACGTCGCCGTGGCCAAGGCGGCCCGCCACGGCGAGGCCAGCTTCCTGTTCTACCGCGAGGAAATGAACCTGCGCGCCAAGGAGCACCTGCGCCTGGAAAGCGAGTTGCGCCAGGCGTTGGAGGCGCGCCAACTGCAGTTGCACTACCAGCCCAAGGTGAGCCTGCGCAGCGGGCGCATCGTCGGCGCCGAGGCCCTGCTGCGCTGGCGCCATCCGCTGCGCGGCATGGTCTCGCCCGGCGTCTTCATCCCGGTGGCCGAGGAAACCGGCCTGGTGCTCGAACTGGGCAGCTGGGTGCTGGAGGAGGCCTGCCGGCAGATCGGCGCCTGGCGCGACGCCGGCCTGAGCATGCCGACCATCGCCGTCAACCTGTCGGCGCGCCAGTTCGACGCGCAATTGCCGGCCCGCTTGGCGGCGGTGCTGGACCGGCACGCCGTGCGGCCCGAGCAGATCATGCTGGAAATCACCGAGAGCCTGCTGGTGCGCGGCGCCGACAAGGTGATCGCCATCATGAACGAGCTGGTGGCGATGGGCCTGGCGCTGGCGCTGGACGACTTCGGCACCGGTTACTCGAGCCTGGCCTACCTGAAGAAATTCCCCATCAGCACCCTGAAGATAGACCGCGCCTTCGTCATCGGCCTGCCGCACGAGGAGAACGACTGCGCCATCGCGCGCGCCATCGTCACCATGGCCCAGCAGTTGCGCCAGGAGATCGTCGCCGAGGGCGTCGAGACGGCCGAGCAGATGCGCTTCCTGCGCGATCTGGGTTGCGACCAGTTGCAGGGCTATCTGTTCAGCCCGGCGGTGCCGGCGGCCGAGTTCGAGCGCATGCTGCGCGAGGGCCAGCGCCTGAGCTTCTTCCATTGAGGGCGGGGCGCGGCAACGCCGCCCGGGCGCCGTCTGGAGCGCGATGGGCCTTCCCAAACGGCGCGCGCCGCGCTACATTGTCCCTTCCCGCATTCGTGCGCCCCAGCCAGGAATCCCCATGACCCGTTCCATTCTCGACGACGCCCACCTCCACCCAGCCATCCGCGAGCGGATCGGCGCCAGCCACGCCGACATCGTGGGCGAGGTGCGCGCGGCCGTCGCCGCGCACGCCGTGGTGGTGGTCGGCATGGCCATGAATCCCTTCCCGCGCAAGGCGCGCAAGATCCTCGACACGCTCGGCACGCCCTACACCTATCTGGAGTACGGCAGTTACTTGAGCCAGTGGCGGCGCCGCACGGCGCTGAAGATGTGGTGCGGCTGGCCGACCCTGCCGATGGTCTTCGTCAACGGCGTGCTGGTCGGCGGCGCCGCCGAGCTGCAGCGCCTGGTCGAGAGCGGCGAACTGGGGCAGATGCTGGCGAAGCGCGTCGGCGCCTTCTGACCGGGCGGCGCGCGGTTCGTTCAATGTTCCCCGCGGGTTCTTTGCAAAATCGCAAGTAAACGTGACAATCCGCGTATATTTGACCGCATGCAAGTGCTACTCTCAAATGACGCGCCCGAAATTTTGCGCCCCGCAGAGGGTGGATGGCGGGCGCGTCCCGATCGCCGGCAGGCGCTGTCGGGCGGCCGAAAGGGGACCGTATGAGCACACCGGGCAGGCAGGCGCGCATTCTGATCGTCGACGACGAGGCCGCGCATATGCGCGCCCTGTGCGACACGCTGGGCGCGCACGGCTATGAAACGACCGGCCTGGTCTCGGCCGAGGCGGCGCTGACGCTGCTGCGCACGGAAGCCTTCGAACTGCTCCTGACCGATTTGAATTTACCCGGCATCAACGGCATCGCCCTGGTGCAGCAAGCCCGCCGCATCGATTCCGACCTGACCTGCATCATCATGACCGGCGAGGGCAGCATCTCCACCGCCGTGCAGGCCCTGCAGACCGGCGCGCTCGACTACATCGTGAAACCCTTCAAGGTGGCGGCCATCCTGCCCATCCTGGCGCGGGCGCGCGAGGCGCGCCAGTTGCGCATCAGGAACGCCGGGCTGGAGCTGCAACTGCGCCGCCACGCGGCCGAACTCGACGCCATGAACCGGCAACTGGCGCAGGCCACGCAGCAGGCGGAGCAGGCCAACCAGGCCAAATCGCTGTTCCTGTCGAACATGAGCCATGAGTTGCGTACGCCCCTCAACGCCATCCTCGGCTTCGCCCAGGTGCTCATTTCGGACGTGCTGCCGACGAACGCGCAGGAAAAGAAGAAATTCGCCGGCCACATCGTCGACGCCGGCAAGCATCTGCTGACCCTGATCAACGAGGTGCTCGACCTGGCCAAGGTCGAGGCGGGCGCGCTCTCGCTCTCGCTGGAGCCGGTCGCGCTGCGGGAGGTCTTCGCCGAGTGCCGGGACCTGGTCGCGCCGCTGGCGCAGCAGCGCGGCATCGCCCTCGACTTCGTGGCGGCGCCCGCGCAGCATGTGCTGGCCGACCGCACGCGCCTCAAGCAGGTGCTGGTCAACCTGCTCTCGAACGCCATCAAGTACAACCGCGAGCACGGCGCCGTCAGCCTGGAGTGCGCGCCCGGCGCGGCCGGACGCCTGCGCATCCGCGTGCGCGACGACGGCGCCGGCCTGAGCGAGGCGCAACTGGCGGCCACCTTCCAATCTTTCAACCGCCTCGGCCGCGAAGGCTCGAACGAGGAGGGCACCGGCCTCGGCCTGGCCCTCTCGAAGCGCCTGGTCGAGGCCATGGGCGGCGAGATCGGCGTCGACAGCGCGCTCGGCGTCGGCAGCACCTTCTGGATCGAACTGGCGCCCTGCGCGGACGCCGCGCCGCCCGCAGTCAAGGCGGCGGCGCCGGTGGTGGTCGCCCTGACGGGCGGCGCGCGCCACTGCGTCCTGTACGTGGAGGACAATCCGCTCAATCTGCGCCTGGTCGAGCAACTGCTGCGCCTGCGCAGCGACCTCGACCTGCTGGCGGCGGCCGACGGCCGGCGCGGCGTCGAACTGGCGCGCAGCCACGCGCCGCGGGTGATCCTGATGGACATCGACCTGCCCGGCATGGACGGGGTGGAAACGCTGCGCGTGCTGCGCGCCGACCCGCGCACGGCGCACATCCCGGTCGTCGCCATCAGCGCCAGCGCGCTGCGCGGCGACATCCGGCGCGGCATGGCGGCCGGTTTCTTCGACTATATCAGCAAGCCCATCGACATCGCCGCCTTCGCGGCGACGCTCGACGGCGCGCTGGCCTTCGGCGCCGCCGGACGGGCCGGCGCGGATTAGCGGGGCGGCGATAGCGGGTGGTTTGATGCGGGGTGTTTTGATACAAGGTGTTTTGATACAGGGTGTTTTTTCTTCGTGGCGGATTCTTTTCAGGGAGTGTGGACATGGATAATATGCTCGCTTCGGGCGTGGCGCAGATAGACCGCTGGCAGGAGGGCATGCAGCAAGCCTTCAAGTCGGTGCCGCCCGGCGGCACCACGATCAGCTATCTCGACAAGCAGTTCCTGGTTTATCCGGACACCTTCTGGCCCTTCACCGACAGCCAGCCGCTGGTGCGCCACTTCCGCATCCGCCCCGGCGAGAGCGTGCTCGACGTCGGCACCGGCTCGGGCGTCATCGCCATCTTCGCCTGCTACGGCGGGGCCGGCCGCGTGCTGGCCGTGGACATCAACCCGGCCGCCCTGCGCAGCGCCGCGCACAACGCCGCCGCGCACGGCTTCGCGCAGATCATGGAGGTGCGCGAGTCGGACCTGTTCGGCGTCGTCGGCGCGGAGCGCTTCGACGTCATCACGGCGAACCTGCCCTTCCGCGACAAGCCGGCCCACGACGTCGTCGCCCGCTCGCAGTGGGACACGGATTTCCAGACCAACACGCGCTTCTTCCGCGAGGTGGGGCGCTGCCTGAAGCCGAACGGGCGCATCTACTTCGCCCAGTCCAGCTTCGGCGCCGTGGCGCAGATCAAGGCGCTGGCGAAGGCGGCCGGCCTCACGCTGCGCGCCCTGGGCGACGTCACGCCCGACGCGGCGCGCGGCAAGACCTTCTACGCCTTCATGCTCAAGCGCAGCGGCCGCGCGCGCGCCGCATGAAGGACATGATCGCAGCCGTGAACCGCCTGCGCGGCGTGGCCCGCAGCGACCTGGCCGGGGCCGTCGGCGACGTCGTCGTGATACTGGGCAGTTCCCGCTCGGGCTCCAGCCTGCTCAAGAAAGTCCTCGCCGGCCATCCCGACCTGGCCTCGCTGGACGGCGAAATCGATCCCCTGCTGGCGCTGACGGGCAACGGCTTCGGCTTCAGCGCCGACAGCGACGCCATCGGCGCGCTGCGCAACGCCGAGGCGCTGGCCGACAACATCTTCGACGAGTTGAGCCTGCCGTCGGCCAGCTGCGCGTCGCTGGAACTGCTCAAGCGGCGCTGGGAGAAACGCTGCCTGCTGCAATTCCCCGCCCTCTTCACGGAGGAGGAGGGGCACGCCGGCCTGCTGCGCGCGCTCGAGCAGGGACTGGCCGGCGGCCCGGACGGCGGCGACGAGCGGCAATGGCAGGCGCGCGTGCTGGCCGGCGTGTTCCGCGCCGCGCCGTGGCGCATCGACTACTACGACGGCAGCGCGCCCGCCGCCGGCGGCCCCAGCTTCGGCGCCTCGCTGAAGATCGAGGAGCCGCCCTTCGTGCTGCCGCAGCACTACCGGCGGCCCTACGCGGCGGCCGACGCGGGGCGCAAGATGCTGCTCTTCAAGGCCCCCGCCGACGCCTACCGGATCGGCATGTACGAGCAACTGTTCCCCAGGGCGCGCATCCACTATCTGCACCTGAGCCGCGGCTACGCCCAGTCGGTCAACGGCCTGATGGACGGCTGGCTCTCGCCGCAGGGCTTTTTCGCCCACGACCTGCGCCGCCACGGCGTGCGCCTGGCCATTCCCGGCTATTCCGACAAGGTGCCCTTCGGCGCCCACTGGTGGAAATTCGACCTGCCGCCGAACTGGCGCGACTTCACCTCCATGCCGCTCGAGCGGGTCTGCCTGAACCAGTGGCTCAGCGCGCACCGCGCCATCCTCGACAGCGGCGTGACGGCCCTGCGCCTGTCCTTCGAGGAATTCATGGCCGCGCCGGCCGCCTGCCTGGCGCGCGTCACCAAGCACCTCGGGCTGGCGCCGCTGGCGGCGCCGGCGGCGCTGCCGGTGACGATGGCGACCGATGCGCCGGCGCCGATGCGCTGGAAGAAGCGCGAGGCCCTGCTGCTGGAACTGGGCGAGCGGCGCGAGGTGCGCGCCATGATGGCGGCGCTCGGCCATCCGATGCGCCCGGAGGCCTGGCGATGAACCGCCACCTGATCACCCCCTTCCTGATGGGGCAGCGGCGCGACGGCCTGTGCCGCGTGGCCGGGTTGGACCGGCGCGCCTGGGACGTCGTCGACGTGCCGGAATTCGCCGAGACCAGCATCGCCGACGCCAACGAAAAGATGCGCCGCATGGGGCGCATCTACGCGCGCCTGTCCGAGGCCGTGGAGCGGGTGGCGCGCGCCGGCCAGGTGCCCGTCAGCGTGGCCGGCGACTGCATGTCGGCGCTGGGCGTGCTGGCCGGCCTGCAAAAGGCCGGCAGGGCGCCCGAGCGCATCCTCTGGCTCGACGCGCACGGCGATTTCCACACCTGGGGCACGACGCAGACCCAGTACCTGGGCGGCATGCCGCTGGCCATGCTGGTCGGCCGCGGCGACCGCCGCGGCGCGGCGCGCGACGCCGTCGGCGCCTTCGTCGCCGAGGTCGGCGTGCAAGCCTATCCGGAGCGCCGCGTGCTGCTCTCGGACGCGCGCGACCTCGACCCCGGCGAGGCCGAGGCGATCGGCGCCTCGGCCGTCGTCATCTGTCCGATCGGGGAGATCGCCGAGCATCTGGCGCCCGCCGAGAGCCTGTACCTGCACTGGGACACCGACGTCGTCGACGCCGCCGCCAGCATGCCGGCGCTGAAATACCACGTCCGCCGCGGTCCCGACTGGCAGGCCATGCGCGCGCTGTTCCGCTCCCTGCGCGGCCTGCGCATCGTCGCCGTCTCGGTCTCGGCCTGGCACGAGGAGGCCGACGCCGACAACCGCACGGCGCGCGCCTGCCTGGCCCTGCTCGACGAGCTGGACGCCGACGGGGGGGCGCCGTGAGCGGGCGCCGGCGCGCCGCCGGCGCGGCCCTGGCGGGCTGGTTGCTGGTGCTGGCCCTGGCCCTGCTGATGGCCGCCTTCGCCTGGTGGCGCCTGCGCGGCGCGGCGCCGGCCGCCGCCGCCGAGCGCGTGGTGATCGCCACCAACACCGACTACGTCGGCAGTTGCCCGGTGCTGGCGGCGCGCGAACAGGGCTATTTCGCCAATGAGGGTATCGACGCCGTGGTGCAGGCCCATTCCAGCGGCAAGTCGGCGATGGAGGCGGTGCTGCAGGGGCGCGCCCAACTGGGCACGGTGGCCGACATCCCCGTCATGTTCGCCGGCCTGAACGGCCGGCCGGTGGCGGTCATCGCCAGCATCTTCAAGGCCGAGAAGGACCACGGCATCGTCGGCCGGCGCGACCGCGGCGTGGGCGCGCCGGCCAGCCTGAAGGGCAAGCGCATCGGTGTCACCCTGAGCACCTCGGGCCACTTCACGCTGGACGCCTACCTGAACCGCCAGCGCCTGCTGCCGCGCGAGGTCAGCATGCGCAATTACCAGCCTGAGCAACTGGCGGCGGCGCTGGCCAGCGGCGAGATCGACGCGGCCGCCGCCTGGGAACCCTTCCTGGCCGAAATGCTCGCCGCGCTGGGCCAGAACGGCGTCGCCTTCTACGGCGAGGACGTGTATGAAAGCATCTACAACGTCGTCGCCATGCGCGCCTACATAGGCGCCCGGCCGGACACCATCAAGCGGGTGCTGCGCGCGCTGCGCGGCGGCGCCCAGTTCTGCGCCGACAAGCCGGACGCGGCGCGCACCATGCTGGCCGCCGGCAGCAAGAACGACAACGCCACCTGGCAGGCCTCGTGGCCCCTGTACCGCTTCGGCGTGGTGCTCGACCAGGGCCTGATCCTGGCCCTCGAGGACGAGGCGCGCTGGGCCATCAAGAACCAGCTCAGCCCCAGGAGCGACATCCCGAACTATCTCGACTACGTCTATCTCGACGGCCTGGAGGCCGTGCAATCCTCCGCCGTGACGATCATCCATTGAGGGCGCCGCCGTGAAAATCTCGACCCGCCTGAAGCTCGCCGAACTGTTCTGCGTCATCGTCGTCGCCATCATCGTCACCGTGCTGCTGGCGACGACCCAGCAGATGAAGCGCGAGCTGGTCAAGAACGAGAGCGCCGGCGAGGTGCTGCGCGCCGTCACGGCGCTGCGCTACCTGTCGCTCGAGTACGCGCTGCACCATGAAAAGCGCACGCGCATCCAATGGCAGTTGCGCAACGCCTCGCTGGCCAAGTCGCTCAAGCTGACGGACGATTTCGACGGCGCCGAGGAGGGCGCCCTCGTCAGCGAGATGGGGCACAACCTGGCGCGCGTCGACACCCTGTTCGGCCTGCTGGTGACGAACCGCGAGGAGCTGGCGCGCGACAGCGAGCGGGCCGAGGTTCTGGTCGAACTGGAAACCCGCTTGTCGGGACAGATCACCAACAAGACCCAGTCGATGATCTCCTCGGCGTTGACCTTGTCCGAGCGCAGCCGGACCGCCGTGCTGGCGGCGCAGCGGCGCGCCAACGCCGCCGTCGCCACCTTCGGCGGCATGGTCATCCTGGTGGTGGCGGGCGTCATCGTCATCACCCTGCGCAGCGTCACGCGCCCGCTCGAGCGCCTGCGCGAGGGCACCCGCATCGTCGGCGCCGGCAACCTGGATTTTTCGCTGGGCCTGCGCAGCAAGGATGAAATCGGCGATCTGGCGCTGGCCTTCGACGCGATGACGGAAAAGCTCAAGCGCACCACCGTCTCGCGCGACGAGCTGGCGCACACCAACGCGGCGCTGCACGCCGAGATCACCGTGCGCCAGCAGGCCGAGGGCAAGGTCAGCGCGCAACTGGGGCGCCTCAACCTGCTGCAGCAGATCACACGCTCGATCGGCGAGCGGCAGGATTTGCGCAGCATCTTCCAGGTCGTCATCCGCAGCCTGGAGGACCAGTTGCCGCTCGACTTCGGCTGCATCTGCCTGTACGACGCGGCGGCCCAGATGCTCAGCGTGACCAGCGTCGGCCTGCTCAGCGAGCGCCTGGCGCGCGAGTTCTCGATGAGCGAGCACGCCTGCATCCCGATCGACGAGAACGGCCTGTCGCGCTGCGTGCGCGGCGAGCTGGTGTACGAGGCCGACATCGCCGAGGTGGCCTTTCCCTTCCCGCGCCGGCTGGCCCGCGGCGGCCTGCATTCGCTGGTGATGGCGCCGCTGCTGGCCGAGAGCACGGTGTTCGGCGTGCTGGTGGTGGCGCGCTGCCAGGCCTACGCCTTCTCCAGCGGCGAGTGCGAATTCCTGCGCCAGCTGAGCGAACACGTGGCGCTGGCCGCCAACCAGGCGCAGTTGTACGGCGCGCTGCAGCGCGCCTACGACGATTTGCGCCAGACCCAGCAGGCGGTGATGCAGCAGGAGCGCCTGGGCGCGCTGGGCCAGATGGCCAGCGGCATCGCGCACGACATCAACAACGCCATCTCGCCGGTGGCGCTGTACACCGAGTCGCTGCTCGAGACCGAGACCAACCTCAGCCCGCACGGACGGCACTGCCTGGAGGTGATCGAGCGGGCCATCGACGACGTCGCCGCGACGGTGGCGCGGATGCGCGAATTCTACCGCCAGCGCGAGCCGCAACTGGCGCTGGCGGCGCTCGACGCCAACCTGCTGCTCCAGCAGGTGATCGACCTGACGCGGGCGCGCTGGAGCGACATGCCGCAGCAGCGCGGCATCGTCATCGACCTGCGCCGCGAACTCGATCCGCAGTTGCCGGCCATCCTGGGCATCGAGGGCGAAATCCGCGAGGCGCTGACGAACCTGATCTTCAACGCCGTCGACGCGATGCCCGAGGGCGGCACGCTGACCCTGCGCACCCGCGTGGCGCCGGCGCCGCAGGGCCCGGACGGGCTGGGCATGCCGGCGCGCGTGCTCATCGAAGTGGGCGACAGCGGTGTCGGCATGGACGAGAGCACGCGGCGGCGCTGCCTGGAACCCTTCTTCACCACCAAGGGCGAGCGCGGCACGGGCCTCGGCCTGGCCATGGTGTACGGCATGATGGAGCGCCACGGCGCGCAGATCGAGATCCGCTCGGCGCCCGGCGAGGGCACGACGATGAGCCTGAGCTTCCAGTTGCCGGCCAACGCCGCCGCCATCGTCCAGCCGGCCGGCGCCTACCCCATCGCCGCCAGCCTGCGCGTGCTGGTGGTGGACGACGACCCGATGGTGCTGAAGGCGCTGCGCGACATCCTCGAGATCGACGGCCACGCGGTGGTCGCCGCCGACGGCGGCCAAGCCGGCATCGACGCCTTCCGCGCCGCCGGCCAGCAGGGCGCGCCCTTCGATCTGGTCATCACCGACCTCGGCATGCCCTACGTCGACGGACGCAAGGTGGCCGCCGCCATCAAGCTGATGGCGCCGCGCACGCCGCTGATCATGCTCACCGGCTGGGGCCAGCGCCTGGTGCCGGAGAGCGACAATCTGGTGCAGGTCGATTGCGTGCTGAGCAAGCCGCCCAAGCTGCGCGAGCTGCGCGCCGCCCTGACCACGCTGTTCCAGGAGGAGGGCGCCGCGCCGCGCCTGGACGCCTGAGTTGCCCGGCGACGCGGGTTCCGGCTAGTGCACGCGGCGCTGCGGCGGGCGCCGGCGCAGCGGATCGAGCAGGTGGCGCAGGTCGTTGTGGTCCAGCTCGTACATCAGCGCGATCAGCTTGCCCAGTTCGCCGGAGGGGAAACCCTCGCGGGCGAACCAGCCCAGATAGTGGCCGGGCAGATCGGCCAGCACGCGGCCCTTGTATTTTCCGTAGGGCATTTCCAGCGTCAGCAGCAAACTCAGGTACTCAGGATTCATGGGCGAGGTAAGGGAAGCGGGACGGCGTCCCGCGTGGCGGAGAATATAGCAGAAGGGCGGCGGGCGGCGTAGCCCCCAGCGTTATTGTTGACTGTGGCGCACATATCATCTGCCGCGTCGGGTATTTTTCGAAACAAAGAAAGCCGCGATACTGGCTGACATCCACTTTAAGGAAGTCAAGCCATGCCCATCGCCCTGCTCGCGCTCACCATCAGCGCCTTCGCCATCGGAACCACCGAGTTCGTCATCGTCGGCCTGCTGCCGACCATCGCCGCCGACCTCGGCGTCAACCTGCCCTCGGCCGGCCTCCTGGTCAGCCTGTACGCGCTCGGCGTCGCCGTCGGCGCGCCCGTGCTGACGGCCCTCACCGGCAAACTGCCGCGCAAGACCCTGCTGCTGGCCCTGATGGTGCTGTTCACGCTGGGCAACCTGCTGGCGTGGCAGGCGCCCGGCTACACCAGCCTGGTGCTGGCGCGCGTCCTGACCGGACTGGCGCACGGCGTCTTCTTCTCGATCGGCTCGACCATCGCCACCTCGCTGGTGCCCAAGGAGAAGGCCGCCAGCGCCATCGCCATCATGTTCACCGGCCTGACCGTGGCCCTGGTCACCGGCGTGCCGTTGGGCACCTTCATCGGCCAGCACTTCGGCTGGCGCGCCACCTTCCTGGCCGTCGCGGCGCTGGGCGTCGTCGCCTTCCTCGGCAGCCTGGCCTTCGTTCCGGCCACGATCCGGCACGCCAAACCGGCCACGCTGCTGCAGCAAGTGCGCGTGCTGGGCCAGCCGCGCCTGCTGCTGGTGTACGCCATGACGGCGGTCGGCTACGGCGGCTCCTTCATCGCCTTCACCTACCTGGCGCCCATCCTGCAGCAAGTGTCGGGCTTCGGCGCCGGCGCCGTCGGCCTGGTGATGCTGGTGTACGGCGTCTCCGTCGCAGTCGGCAACATCTGGGGCGGCAAGCTGGCCGACCGGCGCGGCCCGGTCGGCGCCCTGAAAACCATCTTCCTGCTGCTGGCGGCCGTGCTGCTGACGCTGAGCTTCACCGCGCCGTACCCCTATCTGGTGCTGGTGACGGTGCTGCTGTGGGGCGCGGTCGCCTTCGGCAACGTGGCGGGCCTGCAAGTGTATGTCGTCCAACAAGCCGAGCACTTCGCGCCGCGCGCCGTCGACGTCGCCTCGGGCCTGAACATCGCCGCCTTCAACCTGGGCATCGCCGGCGGCGCCTGGGGCGGCGGCTTGATCGTCGAACACATGGGCCTGGTGCACACGGGCTGGATAGGCGCGCTGGTGGTGCTGGGCGCGTTCGGATTGACGCTGTGGAGCGGGCGGCTGGATCGGCGCAATCCGCTGCCGGCGGTGGTGGAGGGGAAGAGCCGCGTCCAGGCCGGCGCGCATTGAGTGATGTTTGATTGGGCCGGCGGGGATTTTCCTTAGTTGATCGTACGGTTGGGTTGGTTGAGTTGCCAAGTGCCTCAGCAGCCCCAAAAACATGGCTAACTTTTTATCTGGACACGTTATTCAATTTTACACCGGAGAGCTTCAGCAGTGACTGCAGCACCATCCAGACCACTCGTTCCTGTGGAGAGCACAAATATTGCATTGCCGCCGCGACGCGCAACTTCATTAATTGCCTTGTTCATCGAGTTGGAAGCTTTATTAAGTCCGAGTTGCTGATCAGTGCTAACGATACCGAGAGACTCACATGACTCCTTTTGATCGGCCGTAACAAGACGTATTTTTTCGGCGTTGGTATCAAGTTGAGTCGCACAGCCGGCGATGAATACTGCGACGATTGATGTGATGGAAATTATGATTTTATTCATGATTAATGTTATATTGTGGAATTGGTTAGTGTAATAATAATTTCCGGCGGCAGGCCACGATTTATTGGAATTTTTTGAAAAATAGCCTGAATAATCGTGGCCTGTCCTAGATAATAACATTCAATTTAGTTATTTCGGATCTCGATGATCGAGTCGGGGTCTTTAACGAGTGGTTGCGCTACACCGCCGGGCATTACACATCTGAATTGCAACTCCGTGGAGCCGAGTCGTCCTGGCATTGCTGGCGTAGTCGTCCCATGAAGCGTCTTAACTTCAAGTCCCTTCGCACGGCAAAAGGCATTGGCTTCACGATAGACCTCTGCCTTATTACTGAGTGACACACCAATCCCCGGTGAGCCATCCTTCTTGCCAATCATGTAAGAATCTTGGTCCATTGGGACAACACCAGTGCTCTGGCAGCCTACGAGCATCAATACAGTTATTGTGAAGACCACGGGTAGAATACGATTCAATTTATTGTCCTTGGACGTTGTGGATAGCGTGGGTTCGGTGAATTTATCGGAGGCAGATCACGATTTAAAAGTTTATCGGAGATGGGCCACGATTTAATGGAATATTTTTATGGAAAAGATTCTGAATAATCCTGGTCTGTCTCCGATTATTCGATTATGCCAAACTATGTGGTGTGTCCAATATTATGCAGAACGCAGTCGCCAGTCGAGGCGGCGGCTCAACGCATTCGGGACAGATTTCATGTTGTCTTTTTAGCCGAAAAAAACTCAGCTGGCAAGCCCGATAGGATAGTAGCGGGCGCAGTAGAGACTGATTTCTTGCGCGCAGGCGACCCTAATTTTTTTTCACCCACATTTGCTTGGGTAATCTCTTGAGCAAGCTTCTTTCGATCCCTGGACTCAGCAGCAGCGCGCTCGGCCGCAGCCATGATCAGGACTTTGCCATCAGGAGTCGCTTGACGATAAAGATCGATCAATTTAGCCTCTTCAGGTGTCAGGTAGACCAATAGCATGTCGCCGTCCCGTTTCCCCATAAATTCGCGCAACTGCGCGTCGATTGCCTCTAATTTATCTAATTTGACTTCAAGCTCCGCGATTTTTCTCGCCTGATGAATGATTATTTCTTTGTCGTTCATATTATTTTCTTTAGTTATCAAAGGTACTTTCGAATCACTTCGGCTACGCGAACGCGGATAATTCATATGTATACAATATGTACCATAATATGACGTCGGCAAATTCTTGTCTGAGTTTTTTGTCTACCTGTGAATTTATCGGGGACAGACCACGATTTATTGAAATTTTTTGGAAAATAGTCTGAGCAATCGTGGTCTGTCCCGGATAACCACTCTCCACCATGTGCCGAACGCGTGGGTCATCGGCGGCAAGGGCAAAACTGCCAGCCAGTGCGAGTAGGACAGCGAAAAGTATTTTCATTTTCCTCTCGGCGCCGGCTACCGGCCGGCTGGCGGGCGTCACCAAGGCGCAGGGTTTCCCTAGTTTATTCGTTTCAATTCGGTGTAGAAATTCTCGTGCGATCCGATGCTAAGCAACAGCACAGAGACAGGCGAAAACTTGTCCGGATCAAGTTGGTAGGATAGTAAAACCTCTTGCTTATTGACCTTGAACTTATAGACAAAAATACCCACCAGGTCGCCTTTTTTTTCTTCGCCAATTGCAGGATTCGTAGCGATAGTCTGCACGGCTTTGTCCACGATATCCTTATCTTTGGAATGCAATTTCTTAACGGCCTTTGTGAAGGTGGGCGTAGCGAGGATCGCCAGCACTATCAAGCCCCGAACTGATAGGGGGTGAGTCGGCCTACTTTCGCCTCTTGGGCGGCCAACAGGGTATCTTTAATGAACTGCAACGGCAGGTCTGGATTCTCATCGATGGCCTTGCCAAGACGCGCCCAATACTCAATTTGCTTAGGGACAGACCGATGCTCAGCAGCAGCGTGAAGCTTGGCCATCTCAACAAGCTCATCTGATAATTTCAACGCAATGGACATGTAATCACCTCTTCTATCAAGGTTTCATTGTGCCGCCTTGCGAAACCTTTTGCAACTACTGGTTGCTGTCAGAGCACTCCGGCGAACACCCAATCCACCCAAGTTAAGGAAATTATGTGCGATTAAATCATTTATTATCAATATTATTAAATATATACTTGACATTGTATTAAAAGCGCGGCCGTCAGTGTGGATTTTTACTCCCGCTGCCTGCCATGTCCGTTCTGA
>JANXSQ010000150.1 GCA_025356595.1 Janthinobacterium sp.
CGCCGCTGCGCTAGTTCGAATTGACTAGTGCGCTTAGGCCCTCTTGCCCACTGTAATGGGCGGCGTCAGCCCTTACAATCGAGCCATGTTTGTTTTTTTGTTGTGAAGGAGTCCGCGATGTTACGCGACCGGTTTGGCCGATCCATCGAGTATCTGCGGCTGTCGGTCACCGACCGCTGCGATCTGCGTTGCAGTTATTGCATTCCGAAGGGTTTCCGTGGCTTTGAGGAGCCGGAGCATTGGTTGACTTTCGATGAGATCGAACGTTTGCTGGCCGCCTTCGTGCGCCTCGGTACCACGCGGGTGCGCATGACGGGCGGCGAGCCTTTGTTGCGCCGCGATTTGCCCGTGCTGGCCGCGCGCCTGTCGGCGCTACCGGGCTTGCGCGATTTGTCGCTCTCGACCAACGCGACGCAGTTGGCGCGCCACGCGGTGGCCTTGAAGGCGGCCGGCGTCGGGCGCATCAATGTCAGCCTCGACTCGCTCGACCGCGCCTGTATGGAGAAGATCACCGGCCGCGATAGTCTGGAACCCATCCTCGCCGGCCTGCGCGCCGGCAAGGAGGCGGGTTTCGCGCCGATCAAGATCAATATGGTGGCCATGCGCGGCGTCAATGAGGATCAGATCGACGATATGGTCGCTTTCTGCATCGAGCAGGATTTCATCCTGCGCTTCATCGAGGCGATGCCGATGGGGTCGACGGGACGCGATACCTCCTTCCTCGATCTGGGCCCCATCCAGGCCCGCCTGCAAAGCAAGTTCGGCCTGGTGCCGCAGGCGCTCGAGCTGGGTGGCGGGCCGGCCCGCTATCTGTCGACGCCGGACGGGCGCAGCAGCATCGGTTTCATCACGCCGATGTCGCAGCATTTTTGCGCCAGTTGCAACCGGGTGCGCCTGTCGGTCGACGGCACCCTCTACCTGTGCCTGGGCCAGGAGGAGAAGTTCGAGTTCCGTCCGCTGTTGCGCGGCGGCGCCAGCGACGCCGAGCTGGAGGCGGCGATCCGCGCCGCCATCGAGCTCAAGCCGCAGCAGCACGATTTCCGCGAGCAGCCGGGCAAGATCGTCCGCTTCATGGCGCAGACCGGCGGTTGAGCGGCGCCCGCGCCGCGGTGTATGCCCGCGGCCTTGATTCCGCCTATACTGGCGCTACACAACAGGAGGCGGCAATGATTCAAAGAACGAGCGGCGGCAGGGGGAGCGATCATGGTGCGTGAGGTGATCGCCTCGTCGTGGGAGAAGCTGTCGACCAAGATCGTCGGCGCGCTCTTGTGTTTCCTGACCCTGGCGCTGCTGGCGATCGGCATGACGCTGTTCCTGTCCTGGCAGTTGGAGGGCAGTTCGGCCGCCATCAATGAGACCGGCAGCCTGCGCATGCAGAGCTACCGCCTGACCATGTTGCTGAGCCGGCGTGCCGCCGAGCCCGCCGAGGCCAGCCTGCGCCCGGCCGCCGAGCGCCAGGTGCAGTTGATCGACAGCACCTTGCAGCGCCTGCAGAGGGGCGATCCGCAGCGCCCGCTGTTCCTGCCGCCCGGCAGTGAAATCCACCGCGAATTCAGCCGCATCGAGCGCGCCTGGCTGCGCAGTCTGCGTCCGGCCGCGACGGCCTTGCTGGCCGAGGCGGAGCCGCAGCCGCTGCGCCTGCAGGTGTTCCAGCGCGACGCCGAGGATTTCGTCGCCCAGGTCGACGGCCTGGTGCGCCTGATCGAACGCGACAGCGAGCAGCGCACCTTCTGGCTGCGCGGCTCGCAACTGGTGCTGCTGGGCATGGCCATCTGCGGCACGGTCAGCATGATCTATCTGATGTTCATGCTCATCATCGAACCGGTCACGCGCCTGCGCGAGGGCATGCTGCGCATGACGGACAAGGATTTCGACGTGCGCCTGGAGGTCGACAGCGAGGATGAGTTCGGCCAGCTGGCGCGCGGCTTCAACCAGATGGCCGACCGCCTGCAGGGCGTCTACGCCAACCTGGAGGACCGGGTGCGCGTGAAGACGGCGGAGCTGGAGTCGCAGAACGGCGAGCTGGCGCTGCTGTACGGCATCGCCGCCTTCCTGCAAAGGCCGCAGCCCCTGGAGGCGCTGTGCGAGGGCTTCCTGCAGCGCATCCGCGAGTATTTCGGCGCCGACGGCGGCACCGTGCGGGTGCTCGACGCGGTGCGCGGCAATTTGCACATGGTGGTGCACCACGGCCTGTCGGCCGCCCTGGTCGATTCCGAGCATTGCCTGAAAGTGGGCGATTGCCTGTGCGGCGAGGCGGTGCAGAAGAAGGTGACGATGGTGCACGATATGCGCAAGATCGACCTGGCGCACAAATTGCAATGCCACCGCGAGGGTTTCGCGACGGTGTCGGTGTTCCACATCCACGCCCACGAGCAGCACCTGGGCTTCTTCAATCTGCATTTCCGCGCCTCGAAGGTGTTCAGCGCCCGCGAGCAAGCCTTGCTGGAAACGCTGGGCCAGGTGCTCGGCATCGCGCTGGAAAACCTGCGCCTGGCCGCGCGCGAGCGGGAGATGGCCATTTCCGAGGAGCGCAACCTGGTCGCCCAGGGCTTGCACGACAGCATAGCGCAGAGCTTGAACTATCTGAACCTGCAGGTGCAGATGCTGGACGATTCGGTCCAGCACGAGCGCTTCGGCGAGGTGGTCGACATCGTGCCGGCGCTGCGCATGGGCGTGCAGGAGAGCTACGAGGATGTGCGCGAGCTGCTGCTGAACTTCCGCAGCCGCCTGATGGAGGATGACCTGATCGGTTCGCTGCAAATCACCATCGACAAATTCCGCCGCCAGACCGGCATCGCCGTCGAGCTGCTGGCCGACGTCGACGGCGCGCCCTTCCCGCGCGAGCAGCAGTTGCAATTGCTGTTCATCGTGCAGGAGGCCCTGTCGAACATCCGCAAGCACGCGCTGGCCAGCCGGGTCGAGATCCGTCTGGAGGACAGCCAGGACTTCAAGCTCACCATACGGGACAACGGCATCGGCTTCGACGCCGCCACCCTGCTGGAAAAGGGCGACAGCCACGTCGGCCTGAACATCATGCGCGAGCGGGCCCAGCGCATCGACGCCGCCTTCGCGGTCAATTCGGTGCCGGGACGCGGCACCACGGTGGAACTGCATTTGCGCCAGGAACAGCGGCGCGCCGCCTGAATCATTTCACAGAAAACGGAGTTACGATGGAAACGACAGTCAAACCGATCAGCGTCTTGCTGGTGGACGACCACACCCTGTTCCGCAGCGGCATACGCTCGCTGCTGCAACGCCACGCCGACTTCAGCGTGGTCGGCGAGGCGGCCGACGGCGTCGACGGCATCAAGCGGGCGCAGCAGTTGCAGCCCGATGTCGTGCTGCTGGATTTGAACATGCCGGGCATGTCCGGCGTGGAGACGCTGCAATTGATGCAGCAGGATTGCCCCGACGCGGCGATCCTGATCCTGACGGTGTCCGAGGACGCCGACGATCTGGCGGCGGCCCTGCGCGCCGGCGCCTGCGGGTATTTGATCAAGAATATCGACGCCGACTATCTGGTGCGGGCGATCCGCCGCGCCGCCGCCGGTGAAACCGTGGTGGCCGAGGCGATGACGGGAAAATTGGTGGCGCAGTTGCAGGCCGGCGTGCAGCGCGGCGAGCCGGCTTCGGAGATGGACAAGCTGACGCCGCGCGAAAAGGACATCATCGATTGCCTGGCGCGGGGGGAAAGCAACAAGGGCATCGCCCGCACCCTGGACCTGGCGGAAAGCACAGTCAAGATCCATGTGCAGAACGTGCTCAAGAAGCTCAAGCTGAGCAGCCGGGTGCAGGCGGCGGTGTACGCCGTCGAGCACCGCCAGACCAAGCCTTCGGTTTAACCGCAGCAACCGCCGCAGCAGCCGCCCGCCTCGGGCGCCTCGACGCGGTAGCCGGACAGCTCCAGCGCAGCCTGCAGCACGGCGGGGGAGGCTAGGCTCTCGTCGAATTGCACGGTGGCGCGCTGGCCGGCCAGCGAGACGCTGACGCTGCCCACGCCGTTGACCGCTTCCAGCGCGCGCGTGACCGTGTCGGCGCAGCCTTCGTTGTTCATTCCCTGGATTTTCAAGATTTTCGTTTGCATAACAGCCTCGTCGGATAGATGGTGGGTGTGCATCGCTGCGCCGCGGGCCTGTGCTTCAGGGCCCCGGCGGCGAACTCAATCAGCGTAAGCGAGCCAACCACGCCAGTCCATAGGCGCGCCGGATATGTTTGAAATCCTTGATCCAAGTTAATTTTCGGGCGCCGCCGCTAGTCCCTCTGGCGCGCCGGCCTAGTTCTTTTTGCTGTTGTGCGCGGCCCCGATTAAAAGTAATATCTTAGATGTATCTTTTAAATAGCGAGAATATGATGAGCCTGTTGACGATAGAAGAACCCGACGCCAAACCCGCCGCGCTGTGGCAGGCCGGCCATGCGATCTGGCGCCTCGGTTTCCGGCCGTTTTATCTGCTGGCGGCGGTCTTCGCGGCCCTGGCCGTGCCGCTCTGGCTGGCGCAATACCTGGGCTTCCTGCACGGCTGGAGCCACGTCGGCCTGGGCTGGCATATGCATGAGATGGTGTTCGGCATGGCCATCGCCGTCATCGTCGGCTTCCTGTTCACGGCGGCCGGCAACTGGACCGGCCTGGCGACTCCCGCCGGCGGGCATCTGGCGGCGCTGGCCGGGCTGTGGCTGGCCGGCCGCGTGGCCATGCTGCTGGCGCCGGCGCCGCTGGCCGCCGCCGTCGACATCGCCTTCCTGCCGCTGGCCGCCTGGCCGCTGTACCGGGTCATGAAGCAGTCCGGCAACAAGCGCAATCTCTTCCTGCCCGCCTTGCTGCTCTTGCTCAGCGTCGTCAACGGCCTCTACCATGCCGCCGCCATGGGCCTGGTCGCGCTCTCGCCCACCGCGCCCATTCAGGCGGCGATCCTGCTCATCGTGGTGATTGAATCGGTCATCGGCGGGCGCGTGCTGCCCATGTTCACGCGCAACGGTGCGCCCGGCAGCGATGCCGTCTCCAGCCCGAAACGCGACAAGGCCGCGTTGATCTTGATGGTGGCGGCGATACTGGCATGGGTGTGCGGCGCGCCTGGCGCGCTGGCCGCGCCGCTGGCGCTGGGCGCCGCCGCCACCTCGCTGTACCGGCTGGCCGGCTGGAATCCGCAGCGCACCCTGCGCGTGCCGCTGCTGTGGATATTGCACCTGTCCTACGCCTGGATACCGCTGGGCTTCCTCTTGCTCGCCGGCGCCGAGCTGAACCTGCTGCCGGCCAGCGCCGCCTTCCACGCGCTGACGGTGGGCTCGATGGCCGGCCTGATCATCGGCATGATGACGCGCACCACGCTGGGCCACACCGGCCGGCCGCTGAAGGCGGGCCGCGCCGAGGTGGTGATGTTTTACCTGATACAGATGGGTGCGCTGGCGCGCCTGCTGGCCGCCATCGGCCCGCAGGGCTTGCGCGACGCGATGCTGGTCAACGCCGGCCTGTGCTGGACCCTGGCCTTCGCCTTGTACGCGATCAGCTACGCGCCCTACCTGTCGCGTCCGCGGGTGGACGGCCGCGCCGGTTAAGTCCGGCGCGGGCCGGGACCGGGGCGGCTTCGCGCCGGCCCAGGCCCGCTTTAATCCGCGCCGCGCGCCCGCCGGCCCGGCGTCAGAAGGAATACACCAGCGTCACCGAGGTTTGCGTGTCGGTGTTTTTCTTATCCTCCGGCACAACGGTGTCGTTGCGCGCGACGAAGGCGGCCTTCATCTGCATGGTGCCGTTGATCTTCGTGCTCAGCGCCGTCTCGGCGGCGGAATGCATGTTCGAGGTGCCGCGCTCGACGCTCATGGTCTGGGTCAGCACGGCCGAGTCGCTGATCTTCCACTTCATGGCGGCGGCGCCGCGCACCGTCAGGCCGTGCTCGCCTTCGCCGTCCGGGCGCACCCCGGAGAAATAGCCGGGACCGATCTCGACATCGATGGTTTTGTCGCTCGAGGTGTACCAGCGCGAGCCGTGACCGACACCCAGGGTCGAGTAGCGGGTGTAGGCGCCGAACTTGTCATCCACATGGGATGCCAGCACGAACATCTTTTCCCCTTCCTCCATTAATTTATAGGCCGCCTTGGCCGACAGGGAGTAGCGCTCGGCCGAGCGTTCCCTGACCTTGCTGCCATCTTCCCGGGTGTTTTCATCTTCCTTGAAGTAGCCGCTGACGATGTAGTGGTTGCTCCAGTCGTTCAGTTCCTGCTTGGCGTCGATCTTGCCGGTCACCGAAGTGCCGACGGTATTGCCGGAGGTCATGATGGCGCCCAGTTCGGCGGAGGTGTTCCAGCCCCGTTCCGCGACGATCTTGGCGGTCGAGTCGGGGGCGGCGGCGGCGCAGCCGTGGGCGGCGGCCAGCGCCAGCGCGAGAATGGAGTGTAGTTTTATGGTCATAAGTGTGGCGGCCGCCCGCTTGCCAGGCATATTTCGCTTGCGCAATACTGTTCGGCCATGCTAGATGAGCCCGTATTGTACCCGAGGACGCGCCGGTGCCGCGCCGGCGAGGCGCATCCGGCCCGCGTCGGCGGCGGGCGTAAAAAAAGCCGGCGCTGGGCCGGCTTGCCTTGCGCCCGGACAGGCTACAGGTTCAGATGCGGCAGATAGCCGCCGGGAATGATGCCGAACACCGACAGGATGATCAGGATCAACAGGATGATGAAGAGCACGCGCACGATCTGCGCCACCGGCGCCGGCAGCGGCAGCATGCCGACCAGCCACCAGATGAGCCCGAAGACGACCAGATACACGATCAGGGTGATGATGATATTCATATTTTCCTCTGCCGCGATGGCATTGCGATAAGTCGGAGACGACTGGCAAACAATACCGCCAAATGCAGGCGCGTACTGTACGGCAGAGCACACAGCGTGCAGTGATGCGCCGCCCCGGGGCGGCGTCCGGCTTGCGGCCCTTGCCTTGCCCGAGCGCCCGCGCCGCCACAAACGGCTGAGCGACGCCGGCTTTGCGTCGGCGCACCCATCTCTTCCCATTCATTTTGTCGGAATCATTACGAAAGCTAATTGCTTTTCGATAAAATCCGTAGTAAATTTACATTCACGGTGCTGTAAAGCCTGTTTTGAGGGGGAATCCCCATGCAAGACGGGAAAATGCCTGTGGCGGTCGCGGTGGCCGAGCCTTAGCGATGTAAATATCCTACAAAAATGAATCGCCCGGCATTGCTTGCCGGGTGAGCTTTTAAACCGGGCGCCGGCGCCCGGCACGCAGGGCGCCGCCGTCGGGATGGCGCCCTGCGGCCGGGGGCGCCCTTCAGAGTGATAGACATGCAATCTATGAACGAAGTGAAAGACGAGCTGCTCAGCAACGACATCCGCCAACTGGGCCGCCTGCTCGGCGATGCGATCCGCAGCCATCTCGGCGACGTCGCCTTCGAGCGCATCGAGAATGTGCGCCAGTTGGCGATCCGTTTCCGGCGCGACCACGACGCGCAGGCCGGACGGCAACTGAACGATTCCCTGCAGGAGCTGTCGCAGCAGGAAACCACGCAATTGATACGCGCCTTCAGCTATTTTTCGCTGCTGGCCAACATCGCCGAGGACCAGCACCACAACCGCCGCACGCGCGCCCACTTGATCGCCGGCTCGAAGCCGCGCCAGGGCAGCCTGACCAAGGCCGTCGGCAGCGTCTTCGCCGCCGAGCAGTCGGCGGCCTTGCCGGCCTTCTTCGACGACGCCTTCATCAGCCCGGTGTTCACCGCCCATCCCACCGAGGTGCAGCGCAAGAGCATCCTGAACTGCCAGATGGCGATCGCCCGCCTGCTTAACGAGCGCGACCGCTACCAGATGACGCCCGACGAGGCGGCCCACAACGAGGAGGCGCTCAGCCGCGGCATCGTCACCCTGTGGCAGACCCGTCTGCTGCGCACCACCAAGCTGTCCGTCATGGACGAGGTGGAGAACGGCCTGTCCTTCTTCGACCACACCATACTCACCGAACTGCCGCAGTTGTACGCCACGCTGGAAACCATGCTGGCGCAGCGGGATGAGCGCTGGAGCGATGTGGAATTGCCGAACTTCATGAAAGTGGGCAGCTGGATAGGCGGCGACCGCGACGGCAATCCCTTCGTCACCGCCGCCGTGCTGCGCAGCACCCTGCGCCGCCAGGCCGACAAGGCGCTCGACTTCTACCTCGGCGAGCTGCACAAGCTGGCCTCGCAACTGTCGCTGGCGCAATCCCTGAGCGCCTGCAGCGAGGCCTTGCGCCAACTGGCCGAGCGCTCCGCCGACCAGTCGCCGCACCGCCAGGACGAGCCTTACCGGCGCGCCATCTACGGCATCCACGCCCGCCTCGAGGCGACCCGGGCCGTCCTGGCCGGCGGCGCCGCGCGCCAGCCCGCCACACCCTACGCGACGGCCGCGCAGTTGCTCGCCGAACTGGATGTCGTCAGCCATTCGCTGGTCGAGAACGGCTTGCGCACCCTGGCGCGCGGCCGTCTGCGCCAGTTGCGCCGCGCCGTGAAGGTGTTCGGCTTCAGCCTGGCGCCGCTGGATCTGCGCCAGAATTCCGATGTGCACGAGCGCGTCGTCGGTGAGTTGTTCGCCAGCGTGCGGCCGGGCCTGGACTATTCCGCCCTGACGGAGCCGCAGCGCGTCGACCTGCTGCTGGCCGAACTGAGCTCGCCGCGCCTGCTGGTGTCGCCCTACCTGGCGTACTCCGAGGAAACCGTCGGGGAACTCGACATCTTCCGCGCCGTCAAGGAGGCGCACGGCAAGTACGGCCCGGAATCGGTGCCGAACTGCATCATCTCGAAGGCCGACAGTGTTTCCGACCTGCTCGAAGTGGCGCTGCTGCTGAAGGAAGTCGGGCTGCTGAGCCAGAAGGACGGCACGCTGGACGTGAACATCATTCCCCTCTTCGAAACCATCGAAGACTTGCGCAACGGCCCGGCCATCATGGCGGCGGCCTTCGGCCTGCCCTTGTACCGCCGCCTGCTGGAATCGCGCGGCACGCAGCAGGAAGTCATGCTGGGTTATTCCGACAGCAACAAGGACGGCGGTTTCCTGACTTCCGGCTGGGAACTCTACAAGGCGGAAATCGACCTCGTCACGGCCTTCAGGCAGCACGGCGTCAAGCTGCGCCTGTTCCACGGCCGAGGCGGCTCCGTCGGCCGCGGCGGCGGTCCGAGCTACGAGGCGATCCTGGCGCAGCCGGCCGGCGCCGTGCAGGGGCAGATCCGTCTGACCGAGCAGGGCGAGGTGATCACCGCCAAGTACGCCAACCCGGAAGTGGGCCGGCGCAACCTGGAAGTGCTGGTCGCGGCCACCATCGAGGCCAGCCTGCTGCAGCCGCAACAGGAGGCGCCGCGCGCCGCCTATCTGGTGGCGATGGACGAGATGTCGGCCGAGGCGCTGCGCTCCTACCGTTCGCTGGTGTATGAGACGGACGGTTTCGAGCAGTACTTCTGGGAATCGACCGTGATCGCCGAGATCGCCGCGCTGAACATCGGCAGCCGCCCCGCCTCGCGCAAGAAATCCACCTCGATCGAGGACTTGCGCGCCATTCCCTGGGTGCTCAGCTGGGCGCAGTGCCGCTTGATGCTGCCGGGCTGGTATGGCTTCGGCTCGGCCGTGCAGGCGTATCTGGCGGCCCATCCCGGCGACGGCGCGGCGTTGCTGCGCGAAATGTACGTGGACTGGCCCTTCTTCACCTCGCTGCTGTCGAATATGGACATGGTGCTGGCCAAGAGCGACATCGGCATCGCCGGCAAGTACGCGGCCCTGGTCAAGGACGAGGTGTTGCGCGACGCCATCTTCACGCGCATCCGCGCCGAGCACCAGCGCACGCTGGACGCGCTCAAGCTCATCACCGGGCAGGAGGAATTACAGCAGGCCAATCCGCTGCTGCAGCGTTCGATCCGCCACCGCTTCCCCTACATCGACCCGCTGAATCACTTGCAGGTCGAATTGCTGCGCCGCTTCCGCGACGGGCACCAGGAGGACAAGGTGCGCACCGGCATCCATCTGTCGATCAATGGCATCGCCGCCGGTTTGCGCAATAGTGGTTAAGGAAGGTATTTGAGCCAGCGGCGCGGGGCCGGGGGACTACTCCGGCTTGAGGCCCCTGGTTTGTTTCAGCAGCGCCTGTTTTTCGACAATACAATTAAGGAGACAGCATGACGATCAAAGTAGCAATCAATGGTTATGGCCGCATCGGCCGCAATGTCTTGCGCGCTTTCTACGAGGGCGGCAAGCAGCAGGACATCCAGATCGTCGCCATCAACGACCTGGGCGACGCCAAATCGAACGCCCACCTGACGCGCTACGACACGGTGCACGGCAAGTTCCCCGGCACCGTCACGGTCGAGGGCGAGAACATGATCGTCAACGGCGACACCATCCGCGTCTTCGCGCAGCGCAATCCGGCGGAAATCCCCTGGGGCGAGCTGGGCGTGGACGTGGTGCTGGAATGCACCGGTTTCTTCACGACCAAGGAAAAAGCCTCCGCCCACCTGAAGGGCGGCGCCAGGAAAGTCATCATCTCCGCGCCGGGCGGCAAGGATGTCGACGCCACCATCGTGTACGGCGTCAACCACGGCGTCCTGAAGGCCGGCGACACCGTCATTTCCAACGCTTCCTGCACCACCAACTGCCTGGCCCCGCTGGTCCAGCCCCTGAACGAGGCCATCGGCATCGAATCGGGCCTGATGACCACGGTGCATTCCTACACCAACGACCAGGTGCTGTCGGACGTGATGCACGAAGACCTGCGCCGCGCCCGCTCGGCGACGATGAGCATGATCCAGGCCAAGACCGGCGCCGCCGCCGCGGTCGGCCTGGTGCTGCCGGAACTGAACGGCAAGCTGGACGGTTTCGCCATCCGCGTGCCGACCATCAACGTCTCGCTGGTCGACCTGACCTTCATCGCCAAGCGCGACACCACGGTCGAGGAAGTCAACGCCCTGATGAAGACGGCCTCCGAAGGCGCGCTGAAGGGCATCCTGACGTACCAGACCGAACCGCTGGTATCGGTCGACTTCAACCACAACCCGGCTTCCTCGAACTTCGACTCGACCCTGACCAAGGTGTCCGGCCGGCTGGTCAAGGTCTCCTCGTGGTACGACAACGAGTGGGGGTTCTCGAACCGCATGCTCGACACCACCGTCGCCTTGATGGCCGCGCAATAAACCCGCTAGTCCACCCCTGACAGAAAGGACGGCGCGCGCCGCACGGCGCGCGCCGCGATACCCATGATTAGAGCAACAAAAATCGTCGCCACCGTCGGCCCGGCGTCCAGCGACCTGCAAACCCTGATCAAGATGATCAAGGCCGGCGTCAACGTCGTGCGCTTGAACTTTTCCCACGGCACGGCGCAGGACCACATCGACCGCGCCGCGCTGGTGCGCCAGGCGGCCGCCCATTGCGGACGCGAGATCGCCATCATGGCCGATTTGCAGGGCCCGAAAATCCGCGTCGGCAAGTTCGAAAACGGCAAGATCCAGCTGGAAAACGGCGACAAGTTCATCCTCGACGCGCGCTGGGGCGAGAACGGCGAACTGGGCAACCAGGAGCGCGTCGGCCTCGACTACAAGGAATTGCCGCGCGACCTGAAGCCGGCCGACGTGCTGCTGCTCAACGACGGCCTGATCGTCATGGTGGTCGACAAGATCATCGGCAGCGCCATCCACACCACCGTGCGCATCGGTGGTGAGTTGTCCAACAACAAGGGCATCAACCGCCAGGGCGGCGGCCTGACGGCGCCGGCGCTGACGGCCAAGGACATGGAGGACGTCAAGACGGCCATGAGTTTCCAGGCCGATTACGTCGCCGTGTCCTTCCCGAAGAACGCCACCGACATGGTGATGGCGCGCCAACTGGCGAATATCGCCGGCGAACAGTACAATCACAAACCTTTGATGATCGCCAAGATCGAACGGGCCGAAGCGATCCCGGCGCTGCAGGAGATCCTCGACGCTTCCGACGGCATCATGGTGGCGCGCGGCGACCTGGCGGTGGAGGTGGGCAACGCGGCCGTGCCGGCCCTGCAGAAGCGCATGATCAAGATGGCGCGCGCCTCGAACAAGCTGGCCATCACCGCCACGCAGATGATGGAATCGATGATCGTCAACGCCGTGCCGACGCGGGCCGAAGTGTCCGACGTGGCCAACGCCGTGCTGGACGGCACCGACGCCGTGATGACCTCGGCCGAGACCGCTTCCGGGCGCTATCCGATCGAAACGGTGGAGGCGATGGCGGCGATCTGCATCGACGCGGAGAAATGGGACAGCTGCAAGCTCGACGCGGATTTCCTGAACATGACCTTCACCCGCATCGACCAGTCGATCGCGTATGGCGCGCTGTTCACGGCCCACCATCTGCGCGTGAAGACCATCGCCACGCTGACCGAGTCGGGCTCGACGGCGCTGTGGATGAGCCGTCACCACATCGACGTGCCCATCGTCGCGCTGACGCCGAGCATCGCCACGCAGCGCAAGCTGGCGCTGTACCGCAACGTCAGCACGCTGGAGCTGATCCAGTCGAACGACCGCGACGTGGTGCTGAAGGCGGCGCAGGATTTGCTGCTCGAGCACAAGCTGGTCGAACGCGGCGACACCGTCGTGCTGACCTGGGGCGAGCCGATGGGCGAAGTGGGCGGCACCAATTCGCTGAAGATCATGAAGATCGGCCAGCACTGAAATGTGGCGGGAAATGAGCGGGGGCGCGGTCGGGGGGCCGGCGCCCGCTCATTTTCAGCCTGTCGGCACATAATTTAATCACCATCACTGGAGCAATAATGAGCGTCATTGTAGAAGTCATCGGCCGTGAAATCATCGACTCGCGCGGCAATCCAACCGTCGAATGCGACGTCTTGCTGGAATCGGGCGCCACCGGCCGCGCCGCCGTCCCATCGGGCGCCTCGACCGGCTCGCGCGAAGCGATCGAATTGCGCGACGGCGACATGAAACGCTATTTCGGCAAGGGCGTGCTGAAGGCCGTCGAGAACATCAACACCGTCATCGCCGACGTCGTCACCGGCCTGGAGGCGCATGAGCAAGCCTTCCTGGACCGCATGTTGATCGAACTCGACAACACGGACAACAAGAGCAACCTGGGCGCCAACGCCATGCTGGCCGTCTCGATGGCCGTCGCCAAGGCCGCCGCGCAGGAAGCCGGCCTGCCTTTGTACCGCTATTTCGGCGGCTCGGCGCAGATGCGCATGCCGGTGCCGATGATGAACGTCATCAACGGCGGCGCGCACGCCGACAACAACCTCGATATTCAGGAATTCATGATTATCCCGGTCGGCGCGCCCAGCTTCAAGGAAGCCGTGCGCTACGGCGCGGAAGTGTTCCACACGCTGAAGAAGATCCTGCAGAAAAAAGGCCTGACGACGGCCGTCGGCGACGAAGGCGGTTTCGCCCCCTCGGTGGCCAGCCACGAGGAAGCCATCAAGCTGATCATCCAGGCCATCGAGGAAGCCGGCTACGAGCCGGGCACGCAGATCGCGCTGGGCCTCGATTGCGCCGCCAGCGAGTTCTACAAGGACGGCAAGTACGTGCTCGAAGGCGAGGGCATGAGTCTTTCGGCCACGGAGTTCACGGCGCTGCTGGCCGGCTGGTGCGACAAGTATCCGATCATCTCGATCGAGGACGCGATGGCCGAGGGCGACTGGGAAGGTTGGGCGATCCTGACGGAGGCGCTGGGCAAGAAGGTGCAACTGGTCGGCGACGACCTGTACGTGACCAACACGGCGATCCTGAAAGAGGGCATCAAGAAGGGCATCGCGAACTCGATCCTGATCAAGATCAACCAGATCGGCACGCTGACGGAAACCTTCGCCGCCATCGAAATGGCCAAGCGCGCCGGCTACACGGCCGTCATTTCGCACCGCTCCGGCGAGACGGAAGACTCGACCATCGCCGACATCGCCGTCGGCACCAACGCGCTGCAGATCAAGACCGGCTCGATGTCGCGTTCGGATCGCATGGCGAAGTACAACCAGTTGCTGCGCATCGAGGAAGAACTCGGCGTGGCGACGTCCTATGCGGGCCGCGACGCGTTCAACATTAACTTTAAGTAAAGGGCCACGGCGCGTCTCCATGGCAGCATGGAGCTCGCGTCAGCCGATGCCGCCGGAACATGGCGTGGCGTCGGCAACGGTCGGAGGAAGGGCGTCTCGGAAGAGGCGCCCTTTTTTTGTTCGCGGCATGCGCCGCGAAGTATCAGTCTGGTGTCTCGTTCGCGAGGCAAACCATGCCGGCCGCGCTCAGCACAGAGCCTCGATATAGCGCGCGTCGACCTGGGCGCAGTAGCTGGCGCAGGCGGCGCGGGCCGCGTTGGCGGCGGCGTGCACCAGCATCTCGGCGTTGGCGTGCAGGCACATCGAGACGATGATGGCCGGCGGCTCGGGATGCACGGGCAGTTCGATGAACTCGCCGCTGTCGAGGAAGCCGCTGACGAACAGGCTGGGAATGGCCGCCACGCCGTAGCCGTCCTTGACCAACTGGACGATCGCCGCCACCGACGGCGAGCAGGTGATGCGCGTCTGCTCCAGCGGCACCGCCGCCAGGTTGGCCATCTTGCTGACGATCTCCTCCAACATGCGCTGCGGCGCCGTACCGCGCCCGAAGGTGAGGATGGGCAGTTGCAGCAGACGCTGGTTCAAGCCTTCCTTGCGCGGGTCCAGCAGGCCCTTGCGGGCGATCCAGTGCAGCGGATAGACGGCCAGCGCCTCGGAGACGATGTCGCTGCTGTCGATGCCCTCCACCTGGATCACCAGATCCAGTTCGCGCGCGCGCAGGCGCCGCTCCAGCACATTGCTGGTGTCCACCGCCAAGTCGATCTCCAGCTCCGGATAGTGGCCGTTCATCTCGCGGATGTACTGCGCCAGCCAGCTGTGCACCACCGATTCGATGACACCCAGGCGCAGGCGGCCGCGGATGGCGCTGTCCTTGCGGGCGGCGCTTTGCAGGCGGCGCGTCGCGTCGACCACGGCCTTGGCGTGGCCGAGCAGGTATTCGGCGTTGGCGGTGAGGCGGAATTCCTTGGCCGAACGGTCGATCAACTCGGTCTGCAATTCCTCCTCCAGACTCTTGATGCGCAGCGAGATGGCCGCCGGCGTGGCGTGCAGCGCCTGCGCCGTGGCGCGGAAGCTGCGCAGCTGGGCGAGGATGACGAAGGTTTCGAGGAAGCGGGTGTTCATGTGTGGAATCAAGAATACCTTAACTGAAGGCTCATGCATAGCGATTCGCGTTAAGAAAAACTTTACAGTCACAGCAAAGAAAACTAGATGGCGGCTGCTAAAGTTCACGACTATTCTTACTCCGTCGCATGTCATTTAGCAACACGCATTCCACCACTTCAGCGAGCCCGACCATGACACCACTCGAATTGCGCCACCAAGTCCGCAGCGGCCAGTTCCGCCAGCCCACCTCGGGCTATTGCGGCGCCTACGCCCAGGCCAACCTGGTCATCCTGCCGCAGGCCCACGCCGACGATTTCCTGCGCTTTTGCCAGCGCAATCAGCGCGCCTGTCCCTTGTTGGCGGTCGGCGAGCCGGGCCAGTGGAACCTCGCCGCGCTGGGCGCCGACATGGACCTGCGCGCCGACGTGCCGGGCTACAACGTCTACCGCGCAGGCCAGCTGAGCGCGCAGCCGTCCACCCTGCACGCGCTGTGGCGCGACGACCTGGTGGTGTTCGCCATCGGCTGCTCCTTCTCCTTCGAGCAGATGCTGATGGACGCCGGCATCGCGCTGCGCCACGTCGAGCAGCGCAGGAACGTCGCCATGTACCGCAGCAATATCCCCAATATCGCCGCCGGCCCCTTCGGCGGCAACATGGTGGTCTCGATGCGGCCGATGAAGGCGCGCGACGCCATCCGCGCCATCCAGATCACCAGCCGGTTCCCCGCCGTGCACGGCGCGCCGGTGCACCTGGGCGACCCGGCCCTGATCGGCATCGCCGACCTGGCCAAGCCCGACTACGGCGACGCCGTCGAGATCGGCGCCGACGAATTGCCCGTCTTCTGGGCCTGCGGCGTCACGCCGCAGGAGGCCCTGCGCGGCGCGGCGCTGCCGCTGGTCATCACCCACCAGCCCGGCTACATGCTGGTGACCGACATTCCCAACGCCTCATTGGCCGCTTTCTGAGGCGACGGTTTCAACGTATCACACATAAAAAATATATAAAAAATTACATCACAGAGGAGACACAGATGAACACCACCCCCATACCCGCCGCGCAGTCCGAGGGCTTCTTTTCCTGGTTCCACGCGCTCACGGGCAAGGAGCGCCGCACCTTCTGGAGCTGCAAGATCGGTTACGCGCTCGACGCCATGGACACCCAGTTCCTCAGCTTCGTCATCCCGACGCTGATCGCCACCTGGGGCCTGAGCAAGGGCGACGCCGGCCTGATCGGCACCGTCACCTTGCTCACCTCGGCGGCCGGCGGCTGGCTCGCCGGCATTCTCTCGGACCGCATCGGCCGCGTCAAGACGCTGCAGCTGACCATACTCTGGTTCGCCTTCTTCACCGTGCTGTGCGGCCTGGCGCAGAACTTCAACCAGCTGCTGCTGGCGCGCGGCCTGATGGGCTTCGGCATGGGCGGCGAGTGGACCGCCGGCGCCATCCTGATCGGCGAGGTGATCCGCGCCAAGGACCGCGGCAAGGCGGTCGGCATGGTGCAGGCCGGCTGGGCCATAGGCTGGGGCGTCTCGGCCCTGCTGTACGCGCTGATGTTTTCGCTGCTGCCGGCCGAGTGGGCCTGGCGCTCGCTGTTCCTGCTGGGGGTGCTGCCGGCGCTGTTCGTCATCTTCATCCGCCGCTTCGTCGACGAGCCGGAAGTCTTCGTCGCCCAGCGCAAGAAGCACGAGGCAGGCGCCGAGCGCGCCAGCTTCGCCGAGATCTTCTCGCCCAAGATGATCAGCACCACGCTGCGCGCCGTCCTGCTGACCACCGGCGCCCAGGGCGGCTACTACGCCATCACCACCTGGCTGCCGACCTTCCTCAAGACCGAGCGCCACCTGACCGTGCTGGGCACCGGCGGCTATCTGGCGATGGTCATCGTCGGTTCGTACATCGGCTACATCGTCAGCGCCTTCCTCACCGACTACCTGGGCCGCAAGAAGAACTTCATCCTGTTCGCCACCGGCTCGCTGTGCATCGCCCTGGCCTACACCCGCCTGCCGGTGACCGACAACGTCATGCTCTTCCTCGGCTTCCCGCTCGGCTTCTTCGTCTCCGGCGTGTTCAGCGGCATGGGCGCCTTCCTGACCGAGTTGTTCCCGACCCGCATCCGCGGCTCCGGCCAGGGCTTCAGCTACAACATGGGCCGCGCCATCGGTTCGCTGTTCCCGCTGCTGATCGGCCTGGCCAGCCAGAAGATGGCGCTGGGCGAGGCGATCGGCATCTTCGCCGCCACCGCCTACGGCGTGATGATCCTGGCCGCGCTGACGCTGCCCGAGACGCGCGGCAAGCAGCTGGAATCCTGATTCGCATACCGACATTGAACCCACACGAGAGAACACCATCATGAAAAACCAACCTCCAAGCACGCCCTTGCGCTGGCAATTCTGGGTCGACCGGGGCGGCACCTTCACCGACATCGTCGCCCGTCGCCCGGACGGCAAGCTGGTCACGCACAAGCTGCTGTCCGAGTACCCCGAGCGCTACGACGACGCCGTGACCCAGGGCATGCGCGACATGCTGGGCCTGCGCGCCGGCGAGCCGCTGCCGGTGGAGCAGATCGAGGTGATCAAGATGGGCACCACCGTGGCCACCAACGCGCTCCTGGAGCGCAAGGGCGCGCGCACGGCGCTGGCCATCACGCGCGGCTTCGCCGACCAGTTGCGCATCGGCTACCAGGACCGGCCCGACATCTTCGCCACCAACATCCAGTTGCCGGAGTTGATCTACGAGGAGGTGATCGAGATCGACGAGCGCATCGGCGCCCATGGCGAGGTGCTCGCCGCGCCCGACGAGGCGCTGGTGCTGGCGCAGTTCCGCCGGCTGCGCGAGAAGGGCATCGTCTCCATCGCCATCGTGCTGATGCACGCCTACCGCTTTCCGCAGCATGAACTGCGCCTGCGCGCCTTGGCCGAGCAGGCCGGCTTCGGCCAGATCTCGGTCAGCCACCAGGTCAGCCCGCTGATGAAGATCGTCGGGCGCGGCGACACCACCGTGGTCGACGCCTACCTGTCGCCGGTGCTGCGCGACTACGTGGCCCGCGTCGCCTCCGAGACCGGCGACGTGCGCCTGATGTTCATGCAGTCGAACGGCGGCCTGACCGACGCCGCCCGCTTCCAGGGCAAGGACGCGATCCTGTCCGGCCCGGCCGGCGGCATCGTCGGCGCGGTGAAGAGTTGCGAGGCGATCGGCCTGCGCCAAGTGATCGGCTTCGACATGGGCGGCACCTCGACCGACGTGGCCCACTACGACGGCGCCTACGAGCGCGTCTTCGAGACCGTGGTGGCCGGGGTGCGGGTGCGCGCGCCGATGATGCACATCCACACCGTGGCCGCCGGCGGCGGCTCCATCTGCAGCTTCGAGCACGGCCGCTTCAAGGTCGGCCCGGAGTCGGCCGGCGCCAATCCCGGCCCGGCCAGCTACCGCAAGGGCGGCCCGCTCACCGTCACCGACTGCAACGTCATGCTGGGCCGCATACAGGCGGAGCATTTCCCCCGCGTCTTCGGTCCGAACGGCGACCTGCCGCTGGACCGCGACGTGGTCGAAAGCGCCTTCGTCGCGCTGGCCGAGCGGATCGCCGCCGAGACCGGCACGCGCCTGTCGCCGGCCGCCGTGGCCGAGGGCTTCCTCACCGTCGCGGTGGACAATATGGCGCAGGCCATCAAGTCGATTTCGGTCGAGCGCGGCTACGACGTCAGCCGCTACGCCATGTGCTGCTTCGGCGGCGCCGGCGGCCAGCACGCCTGCCGCGTCGCCGACGTGCTGGGCATGACGCAGATCGTCATCCACCCCTTCGCCGGCGTGCTGTCGGCCTTCGGCATGGGCCTGGCCGACATCCGCGCCATGCGCGAGGGCGCCGTCGAGCAGCCGCTGTCGGCCGCCGCGCTGGTGGAGTTGCGACCGCAACTGGCGGCGCTGGCGCGCCAGGCCACGGATGAACTGCTGGCCCAGCAGGTGGCGCAGGCCGACATCGTGCTTGAACTGTGCGCGCGCCTGAAGTACCAGGACAGCGACGCCGCCTTCGTCATCGCCCTGGCCGACGAGGCGGCCATGGCCGAAGCCTTCGCCGCGCAGTACCGCAGCCGCTTCGGCTTCGTCATGGCCGGCCAGCCGCTGGTGATCGAATCGATTTCGGCCGAGGCCATCGGCGCCGGCGACGGCGCCGCCTTCCGGATCGAGGTGCCGGCCGTGGCCGGGCAGGAAGAGGCCGGCGTCGGCGAGGTGCAGGGTTATGTGGACGGCGTGCGCGGCCCGATCGCGCTGCACGTGCGCGCCGCGCTGCCGGTCGGCAGCCGGGTCGCCGGCCCGGCCCTGATCCGCGAGGAGATCGCCACCACCGTGGTGGACGCCGGTTGGTCCGCCAAGGTGTTGCCCGACCACACGCTGCTGCTCGAACGCACCGCCCCGCTGGGCAGCGCGCACAAGATGACGACGGCCGTGCATCCCATCCACCTGGAGATCTTCAACAACCTGTTCATGGCCATCGCCAAGCAGATGGGCACCACGCTGGAGAACACCGCCTATTCGGTCAACATGAAGGAGCGCCTGGACTTCTCCTGCGCCGTGTTCGACCGCGGCGGCAATCTGATCGCCAACGCGCCGCACATCCCGGTCCACCTCGGCTCGATGAGCGACAGCGTGCTGTGCGTGATCCGCCAGCACGCCGCCACGATGGCGCCGGGCGACGCCTACGTGCTCAACGTGCCCTACAACGGCGGCACCCACCTGCCGGACATCACCGTGGTCTGCCCGGTCTACGGCGCCGAGCGCGCCGCGCCGCTGTTCTACGTGGCGGCGCGCGGCCACCACGGCGACGTGGGCGGCATCACGCCCGGCTCCATGCCACCGAACAGCACCTCGATCCTGGAGGAGGGCGTGCTGCTCGATAACATCAAAATCGTCGACCAGGGCGTCTTCCTGGAGCCGCTGGTGCGCGGCCTGTTCGCCGCCGGACCTTGGCCGAGCCGCAACATCGACCAGAACATCGCCGACCTGATCGCCCAGCTGGGCGCCTGCGAGACCGGCGCCAACGAACTGCTGAAGGCCGTCGCCGGCCACGGCGAGGATGTCGTGCTGGCCTACATGGGCCACGTGCAGGACAACGCCGAGGCGGCCGTGCGCGTCGCCATCCGCGGCCTGCGCGACGCCAGCTTCGCCTACGAGATGGACGACGGCGCCGTGCTCAAGGTCAGCCTGAGCATCGACCACGCCAGCGGCGGCGCCACGGTCGATTTCAGCGGCACCAGCGAGCAGCGGCCCAGCAACTTCAACGCGCCCCTGTCGGTGTGCAAGGCGGCCGTGCTGTACGTCTTCCGCACCCTGCTCGACAGCGACATCCCGATGAACGAGGGCGTGCTGAAGCCGCTGACCCTGATCATTCCGGAAGGTTCGATGCTGAATCCGCGCTATCCGGCGGCGGTGGTGGCGGGCAACGTCGAGGTGTCGCAATACGTCACCGACGCGCTGTACGGCGCGCTCGGCGTGCTGGCCGCCTCGCAGGGCACGATGAACAACTTCACCTTCGGCGACGCCGAGCACCAGTACTACGAGACCATCGCCGGCGGCGCCGGCGCCGGCCCCGGCTTCGACGGCTGCTCGGCCGTGCAAACCCATATGACCAACTCGCGCATGACCGATCCGGAGGTGCTGGAGTGGCGCTTCCCGGTGCTGGTCGAGACCCACGCCATCCTGCGCGGCAGCGGCGGGGCGGGCCTGCACCGCGGCGGCGACGGCGCGCTGCGGCGCATCCGCTTCCTGCGCGCCATGACGGCGAATATTTTGGCCGGGCACCGCCGCATCGCCCCCTTCGGCCTGGAGGGCGGCGCGCCCGGCGCGCTGGGCCGCAACTGGATCGAGCGGGTCGACGGCTCGGTGGAGCGCTTCGGCGCCACCCACACGGCCGACATGGGCTGCGGCGACGTCTTCGTCATCGAGACGCCGGGCGGCGGGGGCTTCGGCCGGGCCGCCGGCTAAACCGGCCGGGCGCGGCCGCCGTAGGGCGGGCCGCGTCCGCGGCGCAGATGGCGCGCGGCGGCAACAAAGCGGTCCATGCGGGCCCGCGCGCCGGCTTTTGAACGAGATCCGCTTGCGCGCGGGACCGGGCTTTGCTAGTCTGGCTTGGATTGCCCTAGCGCAAGCACAGCAAGGCCGGGCCGCCAGAATGCCCGGCGCATCCAATAATCCATGGGAGACGATAGATGAACAAATTTATTAAGAACATGATGGTGGCGCTATCCCTGCTGGCCTTCGGCCTGACGGCGAACGCGGCCGACAAGGGCACGGCCGACGAGGCCGTGGCGATGGTCAAGAAGGCCGGCGACTTCCTCAAGAAGAACGGCAAGGAAAAAGCCTTCGCCGAGTTCAACAATCCCAAGGGCCAGTTCATCAAGGGCGACCTGTACATCTTCACCTTCCTGGCCAACGGCGACGGCATCGAGCAGGCCAACGGCGCCAATCCCAAGCTGGTGGGCAAGAACGTCTCGGAGATGAAGGACGGCGACGGCAAGTTCCTGATCAAGGACATCCTGGCGGTCGGCATGAGCAAGGAAGGCAAGGGCTGGGTCGACTACAAGTGGCCGAATCCGGCCACCGGCAAGATCGACGGCAAGCGCACCTATGTCGAGCGGGTCGACGATGTGCTGATCGGCTGCGGCATCTACAAATAAGCGCGGCCCGGGTTTGCCGGGCGCCACCGTAGCGCACGCACGCCCGGCCCCGCGCCGGGCGTTTGCATGGGGCGCCCGGCATGGCGCGCGCGCCGGCGCGCACCCCGGGCGGCGACGCTCAGGAGCCGTTGATTACTGGAACGCGACCTCGGCGAAGCTGCGCAGTTTGCGGCTGTGCAGGCGGTCTATCCCTTGCCGGCGCAGCAGCCCCAGCGCGCGCATGCCGATGCGCAGATGCTGATCCACCCGTTCGCGATAGAAATGGTTGGCCATGCCCGGCAGCTTGATGTCGCCGTGCAGGGGTTTGTCGCTGACGCACAGCAGCGTTCCATAAGGCACGCGGAAGCGGAAGCCGTTGGCGGCGATGGTGGCGCTTTCCATGTCCAGCGCGATGGCGCGGCTCTGGCTGAAGCGGCGCTCCGGCGTGCGGTGCGGCAGCAATTCCCAGTTGCGGTTGTCGGTGCTGGCGACGGTGCCGGTGCGCATGATGCGCTTCAGATCGTAACCGGTCAGCTGGGTGACTTCGGCCACGGCCGCCTCCAGCGCCAGTTGCACTTCCGCCAGCGGCGGAATCGGCACCCACAGCGGCAGGTCCTCGTCCAGCACATGGTCCTCGCGCACGTAGGCGTGGGCCAGCACGTAGTCGCCCAGGTTCTGCGTGTTGCGCAGGCCGGCGCAGTGGCCCAGCATCAGCCAGGCGTGCGGGCGGAGCACGGCGATGTGGTCGGTGATGGTCTTCGCGTTGGCCGGGCCGACGCCGATGTTGACCATCGTGATGCCGCTGCCGTCGGCGCGCACCATGTGGTAGGCGGGCATCTGCGGCAGGCGCGGCGGCGCGGCGCCCAGCGCGTCCGCCGCCTCGGCGGCGTGGCCGGCGCGGCGCATGACGACGTTGCCCGGTTCGACGAAGGCGATGTAGCCGTCGTCCTCGCCGGGCGCCAGCGGATCGAGGGGCCGGTTCATCATCTCGTGTCCGAGGCGGACGAATTCGTCGATGTAGAACTGGTAGTTGGTGAACAGGATGTAGTTCTGGAAGTGCTGCGGCCCGGTGCCGCTGTAGTGGCGCAGCCGCTGCAGCGAATAGTCGACGCGCGGCGCCGTGAACAGGGCCAGCGGCTGCGCCTCGCCCGGCGCGACGTCCTTGGTGCCGTTGGCGATGCCGTCGTCCATGGCGGCCAGGTCGGGCAGGTCGAACTTGTCGCGCATGGCCATGCGCCGCTCGGGCGACATATTGCCCTCGATATGGTCGTGTTCGGCGAACGAGAAGTGCACCGGTATCGGCTGGGCGCTCACGCCCACCTCGAGTTGCACGTTCTGGTCGGGGCTGTGGTTCTTCAGCAGCAGGGTGAATTGCTGCAGATAGTAGTCGGCGAACAGGTCGGGACGGGTGACGGTGGTTTCAAAAACGCCGGGACCGGCGACGAAGCCGTAGGCCAGGCGCGAATCGGCGCGCGCCACGGTGTCGGTCTGGATGCGCACGAAGGGATAGCAGGCGCGCACGCGGCCGTCCAGGTCTTCGCCGGCGACGAAGCGTTGCAGCGCGTCGCGCAGATGGTCGATGCTGCTGCGGTAGATCGCTTGCACTTGTTCCAGGGCCAGGCGGGGGTCGTTGAAGCGGGTCGAGGCAATGAAGGCTGGCGTATGCAAGGTATGACTCCTGTGTTGGGAAGGCTGCAGTCATCCTTATTGTAAGGCAGCGGCCGCGTTTGCGTGCGGCAAGCAAACGCGGGCGGTGGCGGGGTTTTGATTGGATGGCGGGCCGGGGCGCCGGGCGCGCCGCGCCGGAGTGTCCGGCGCCGCGCGCGAGGCCTAGCGGATCTTGCGCCGCGTGCTGAAACCGAAGGGCAGGTAGGCGGGGCAGATGCGCACGATGCCGGTGACGAGGGGGACGACGCCGAGCCAGCCCCAGGGGCCGATTTCGCCCAGCGCGGCGGCGGCGATCAGGGTCAGGCCGACGAGGATGCGCAGCGCGCGGTCGGCGCTGCCGATATTGGCTTGCATGATGTTCTCCAGTGTGAAAATTACGGGTCTAGCGGTATACCAATACCGGTATGGTACTGTGCATCAGCACTTTTTGCGTTTCGCTGCCCAGCAGCAGCCCCTTGATGCCGCAGCGGCCGTGCGAGGCCATGGCGATCAGGTCGCAGCGCAGTTCGCGCGCGGTGTCGGCGATCGCCTCGTAGGGGTGGTCGGAGACGACTTGCACGGTGTCGCAGGGCACGCCCAGTTCCTTGGCGGTGCTTTCTATCGACGCCAGAACTTGCTGGGCGTGCCGGTGGCTGTCCTTGGCGAATTGCTCGCGGGTGTCCTCCAGCATCTCGCTCTGGTAGGTGAAGAGACGGAATTCGGGAACCACGTGCAGGCCGGTGACGCGCGCGCCGATCTGTTTGGCGAAGCGCAGCGCGGTGCGGATCGCCGTTTCGGAGGCGGGCGAACCGTCGCTCGGCACGAGTATGTGCTGGTGCACGGGCGCGTCCGGGGCTGCGGCGCCGGGCAGCACTTCGCTCAGCGGCGCCGACTGGGTGGCCAGGTCGAGCGCCGCCGCCAGCGCCAGGTCCATGCTGCTTTGATGCATGACGAACCATTGCGGCAGGAGTTCGATGGCGCGCCGGCCCTGCGCCACGTCGCCCTGTCGCACGAAGGGATCGGTGTGGTGCAGGCCGCTCAGCACGCGGGCGTGCTGTTCGCGGTGCGCGCGCAGGCCGGGAAAGCCGATACTCTCCATGGCCGCCTCCTCCTCGGCGAAATCGCGTTCGACGGCGGCCGTCAGGGCCGTGAAGCCGGCCGCGAACAGCGTGTCCGGCGTGGCGGCCAGGCGCTCGAGTCCGTCGAGCAGCGCCTTGTGCGATTCATCCATGGCGAGTATGCCCAAGGCCATTTCCGGTGTCCAGCTGACTGTTTTCATCGTTGTTTCCTTATAAATCGCGCGATCGGGCGGCGGCTTCCTTCAGTGTGGTCGCCCGGGCCACAAAAATCATTGATCTACATCAAACCGCCCGAAAACGCGCCGCGCGCCTCATGACGCGGCCGATGTTGGCGATGTGTCCCGGCGCCGCAGCCGCAGTAGGAATTGGCGTCGACGTGGCCGGTGGCGACGGTGCTCAGGGAAAATCGCACAGGAGCTTGTTGAGCATGGGCGGGAAGGGCGGGAGGAGGATGTCGGCCGGTTTCTTGGCGCTGTCGACGGAGATGCCGACGCCGGCCGCTTTCAGCGCCGGGCGGGGCAAGGTCGGCGCCGGCCGCGACAGATTTGGCGGTTTTTGATATGTATCAAGGAATAATTCGATAGCGGCGCCCACACTGTTCCTTGTCGTTAAACGTCAGGGCCGCTAGCGCGCGACGTTTGCCTGGCACGAACAAGGAGTGTTATATGCATACAATTAAATGGTCCGACGACATGGCGCTCGGTGTGCCGGCCATGGACCAGGCCCACAAGGCTTTGCTGGCCCAGATCAACCGCCTGATGGCGGCGCCCGACGCGCTCTTCGCGCAGGCCTACGCGGAGCTGATCGTCACGCTGGAAGATGACTTCCGCGAGGAAGAAACTTTGATGGAAAGCATACAATTTCCCTCGCGGCGGCGCCACAGCGAGCAGCACGCGCGCGTGCGCGACGGGCTGCGCCATGCGGAAGCCGGTGTCGGGCAGGGCGATTTCGAGCGCGCGCGCGAGGTCGTGCGCCTGTTGCCGCGCTGGTTCCTCGGGCATCTGTCGAGCATGGACCTGGAACTGGCCGTCGCGCTGGAACTGTCCGGCAGCCACCTCCAGCGCCCGCCCGAGGTCTTGCTGCGGACCGAGTTGTCGCGCCAGTTGCATCTGAATATGATGGAGTAGCGCGGGCGAGGGTCCCGCATGCGCCGGCCGGCCGCGCCCCTAAAAGGAGGCGGCCAGCGTCAGCGCCGCGCAAGCGCCGATGATCGCCAGGCTGAACGGGTCCTTGCTGACGTAGAGGATGGGGTCCTCGTGGACCAGGCCGCGGAAGGACAGCGTCCACAGCCGGCCCTGCCACAGCGCCAGCAAGGGCACGATGCCCAGCAGGTAGATCGGGCTGCGGTAGAGCACCAGCACGTTGTCCGAATTAAAGTACAACATGAACACGAGGATGGACAACAGGCCGCAATTGATGCCGAGGATGCCGAGCGGCGCGCGGTCCAGCGTCGTGTAGGCGCGGCCGCGGCTGTGTTCCTCGCCGCGCTCTTGCAGCGTGGCCAGTTCGCTGTGGCGTTTGAGCGTCGCCAGGCTGAGGAAGATGAAGAAGGAAAACGCCAGCAGCCAGAACGAGGGCGCGGTGTGCGTGCTGGCGGCGCCGCCGATGATGCGCAGGGTATACAACAGCGCCAGCGCGACGATGTCGACCATCAGCATGCGCTTCAGCCACAGCGAGTAGCACAGGGTGCTGCCGAGGTAGACCGCCACCACCGACAGCAAGCGGCTGTCGCGCGCGCACAGGGCCAGGCCGAGCAGGGCGAGCAGGGGGCTGGCCAGCATCGCCACCGGCAGGGGCAGCGTGCCGGCGGCGATCGGGCGCGTGTGTTTGCTGGCGTGCAGGCGGTCATTTTGCGCGTCCAGGGCGTCGTTGAGCAGATAGGCGCTCGAGGCGCACAGCGAAAAGGCGGCGAAGGCGAGCAGAGCCTGCAGCAGGTTGGCGCGGCTCAGGGCGTGGCCTGCCAGCATGGGCACGAAGACCAGCAGGTTTTTCAGCCACTGGCGCGGGCGCATGGTCTTGAGCAGGGTGCCGGCCCAGCGCGCGCGGCGGCTGCCGGCCAGTTGCGTATGGCGACCGTCGGGCAGGCGGAAGGGTATGCGCGCCACCGAAAAGGCGCCACGGCTGCATTGCCAGACCGGAACGTCGGCGCTGGCGTCGCCGATATAGTCGAAGCCCTTCTCGCCATACAGCGCGACAAGGCGGCGCGCCTTGTTGCCGGCCGCCAGATTGAGCACCTCGTCGCTGGCGAGGACCAGGTCGAAAAGTTGCAGATGGGCGGCGATCTGCAGCGCGTGGCCTTGCTGCGCGGCGGTGGCCAGCACGATGCAGCGCCCCAGTGCGCGCTGGACGGCGATTTCGGCCAGCAGGACGCGGTCGTAGGGCAGGGCGGCCGGATCGATGGTGACGGCGGCGGCCAGCTTGGCCTTGAAGCCCGCCTTGCCCAGGAACAGCCAGAGCGGCAAAATCCAGATGCGCAGGAAGCGCCGGCTGATGAAGAGCACGATCGCTTCCCACAGCAGATCGGAATGAATCAGGGTGCCGTCCAGGTCGACCACCAGGGGCACCGTCGCCGGGAGCCTTGTATCGTGCATGCTGCTCCCTTTCCGGCCGGTTTGAGCGGGAATCCCGCCTTAAACAGCTTAGCGCCCCGGCGCGCGCTTGGCCGGGTTTGCCTCGTTGCGCTCGACCTGCATCAAGGCCGCGGCCGGCGTGCGGCCGTTGCCGTTCGCGTGTATGGCGGCGAGCAAATCGGCGAAGCGCCAGATGTTGTTGGCGGCCAGCGCCAGCGTGAGGCCCAGCAGCAGCGCGGCGCCGCGCCGACCCGGCCCCTGCAGGGGCCGGACGATGGCGAAGAGCCGGACGTCGGCAGGGGCAGGGAATAGGCGACGCTGTCCAGCGCCCGCACGGCGGGCGCCGACACGGGTGGAGCGACTGGGCGACAAGGGCAGGGAGGGCATGGCGGCGCCTTTGCGTGCGGTGGCAGGCCGCGCGGAAGGGGCGCGATGGGACGAGCATGGCCAGCGATGCGGGCGCCTGAACAGCGCGGGCGACAAGGAAGTGTGGGATAAATGCGATTTTCCCGGGCCCGGGAATCGGCTATTTGCACCCGCCGGCGTGGATACGGCCGGCACGCTGTTGTTGCGGCGCAGCACTCTGCTAGAATCGAACTTCAATCATCTTCTTGGAATGCCATGAAACGTGTGATCTTCAATCAAAAGGGCGGGGTTGGAAAGTCGACCATTGCGGTGAACCTTGCGGCGATCGCGGCGCACCAGGGGAAAAGGACGCTGCTCATCGATATCGATCCACAGTGCAATTCCAGCCGCTACCTGCTGGGCGAGGCGGCCAAGGACGCGGCGCCGACGATGGCGGCGTATTTCGAGCAGATGCTGGCTTTTACGATGTTTCCCAAGGCGGCGGCCAGTTTCGTCCACGCCACGCCGTTCGAAAATCTCTCCATCATGGTGGCCCACCCGGAGATCGGCGAACTGCAATCGAAGCTGGAATCGCGCCACAAGATCTACAAGCTGCGCGACACCCTCAACGAGCTGGCCAAGGACTACGATGAGATCTTCGTCGATACGCCGCCGGCCTACAATTTCTTCACCCAGTCGGCGCTGATCGCCGCCGACCGCTGCCTGATTCCCTTCGACTGCGACGACTTCTCGCGCCAGGCGCTCTACACGCTGATGAACAATGTGGCCGAAATCAAGGCCGACCACAACGCCGACCTGGCCATCGAGGGCATCGTCGTCAACCAGTTCCAGCCGCGCGCGCGCCTGCCCCAGCGCCTCGTCGACGAGTTGCTGGCGGAGGGCTTGCCGGTGCTGGGAAGTAAGCTGTCGAGTTCGATACGCATCCGTGAATCGCACGACCGCAACCTGCCGATGATACACCTCGACGCGCGCCACAAGATGAGCCAGGAATTCCTCGCCCTGTTCGCGGAATTGCAGGCGGCCTAGGCAGGCTGGGCGGCCTAGACGGACGGCGCCGGGCGCATGTGCCAGCGCGGCCGGGTCCGGTTCTCCGCGCGGCGCCGCTCATTGTGCGCCGCGTCGTAGCTGAGGAAGCTGCTGCCGATGGCGAACCATTGTTCGCTGGAAATGACGCGCTGGGCCAGCGGCAGCAATTCCTGCTCCTCCTTGGCGAGGCGCTCGAGCAGATTCTGGCAGTAATACTCCAGCGTCAGGCACAACTGGCGGATCTGCGTGGCGCCCTCGGCGAAGGCCAGGCGCACATGCAGGCGCGCCGAACGCAGCATGCTGTCGCCGCTGCGGTTCAGCGATTCCAGGTCCGCCAGCAGCCGGTCGGCGTCGCGGGTGGCCTCGCGCACGGCCGGCATCAGGCAATCCTCGAGCTTGTGCTGGTGGCGCGTCTCGGCGAAGCCGGCCAGCTCGTCGAGCTGGGAGAGCAGGCTGGCCGGATCGATTTCCTGCGGCGCGCCGGCGCTGGTGCGCAAATAGTGGCGGAAACGGACGATGAAGTTGCGCTCTTTCTTTTGTTCGACGGACAATGTCAGCAGGGCATAGGTGGCAGTAAGCATATCTGTTCCTTGGTAGCGTGCTGCCCCGGACAGTTGCTGCGGCGTGGAGTCGGGCGCGTCGGCGAGGCATCCGGCGTGCGCAAAATATCATAGTGGCGAGAAAGGCAAATTTTCCTTACCTTACGCTTGCGTTTGCGTCATATCAGCCTTGCTTACAATTGCTTACATATTGCAGAATAGTAATTTTTTTGAGGCAATATTCCCACAAATCCGCGGGCCGCGCCGTCCATGGCGGCGTGACGGACGCTACTTGCTGTGAGCGGCGCGGGAAATTGTTACACTCATGGTCAGTGATCCCGTTTCGCCGCGCGTCCAGCCGGACGTACGCCAGCCTTCTCATTCAGGCGCCATGACAGCTCCGCATCCAAGCCTCGATTCGCCCGCCGCCACGACGGCTCCGACGGACGCGGCTGCCATGGCCGCCGGCGCCGCCCTGTTGCGCGACGCCGCCGGGCTGGCGCAGCTGGGCGGCTGGGCGCTGGACCTGCCGCGGCGGCGCCTGCGCTGCAGCGCCGGGGCGCAAGCGCTGCTGGGCCTGGCGGCGCTGCCGGCGCCCGGCCCCGAGCAGTTGATCGGCGCCTTCGCGCCGGAATGGCGCGCGCGCATCGGCGCGGCGCTGGCCGCCTGCGCCGACGAGGGCCGCGCCTTCGACGAGGAAATGGAACTGGACGGCGGCGCCGGCGGGGGCCTCTGGGTGCGCGTCCTGGGCGAGGCGGCGCGCGACGCCCGCCAGCGCATCACCGGCCTGCGCGGCGCGATCCAGGACATCAGCGGGCAGAAACACTTCCAGGTCCGCGCCGGGAATCTGGAAAACCGCCTGACGGCCACGCTGGAAAGCATCACCGACGCCTTTTTCACGCTCGACCGCGACTGGCGCTTCAGCTATCTGAACCGGACCGCCGAGCGGCTCCTGCAGCGTGAGCGCGCCGACCTGCTCGGGCGCATGGTCTGGGACGAATTCAAGGAGGCCGTCGGCGGCATCTCCTACACCGAGTACCACCGCGCGCTGCGCGACAATTGCGCCGTCGAGTTCGTCGAGTACTACCCGCCGCTGGCGCGCTGGCTGGAGGGGCGCGCCTATCCGTCCGGGGACGGCCTGGCCGTGTACTTCCGCGACATTTCCGACCGCAAGCGGGCCGAACTGGCGCTGCAGCGCTCGAACCGGGCCATACAACTGCTGAGCCGCTGCAACGAGGCGCTGATCCGCGCGAGCACGGAGGCCGCTTTGCTCGAGCGCATCTGCCGCATCGCCGTCGACGCCGGCGGCTACCGCATGGCCTGGGTCGGCTACGCCCGCCACGACGCCGGGCGCAGCGTCAGCGTCGAGGCGCACGCCGGCGCCGGCGGCCTGGAATTCCTGCGCGCCGTGCAACTGAGTTGGGCCGACGACGCCCCGGCCGACGCCTGCCCGGCGGGCCGGACGATACGCAGCGGCCTGCCGCTGGCCCTGCCCGACCTGACGCGCGAGGATCCGGCGCTGTTCTGGGTGGCGCGGGCGCTGGCGCAGGGCTGGCGCGCCGGCGCCTACCTGCCGCTGGGCCGCGGCGAGGGCCGCATCGGCGTGCTGGTGCTGTACGCCGACGCGGTGTTCGAGGACGGCGCGCAGGAGCTGCGCCTGCTCCAGGAACTGGCCGACAATCTCGCCTTCGGCGTCGACAACCTGCGCCTGCGCGAGGAGCAGCGGCGCGTGCAGGCGCACATCCGCGACCAGGCCTCGCTGCTCGACAAGGCGCGCGACGCGATCATCGTGCGCGACCTCGGACAGCGCGTGCTGTACTGGAACCGCAGCGCCGAGCGCCTGTACGGCTGGGCCGCCGACGAAGTGCTGGGCGCGGCGCCGGCGGTCCCGCTGGACGAGGACGCCGGCGCCGTGCGGGCCGCCACCGCCGCCGTGCTGGCCAGCGGCGACTGGAGCGGCGAAATGCGCCGCCGCCGCAAGGACGGCGCCAGCCTGACGGTGGAGGCGCGCTGGACCCTGGTGTGCGAGGACGACGGCAGGCCCAAGGCCATCATGTCGATCGACACCGACATCACCCAGCGCAAGGCGGCCGAGCGGGAAATCAAATACCTGGCCTTCTACGACGCGCTGACCGGCCTGCCCAACCGGCGCCTGCTGCAGGACCGCCTGCAGCACGCGATGGCGCTGTGCGGCCGCGGCCGCCACGCCGGCGCGCTGCTGTTCATCGATCTGGACAATTTCAAGACCCTCAACGACACGCTCGGCCACGAGCAGGGCGATGTGCTGCTGCGCCAGGTGGCGCAGCGCCTGCAGGCGGCGGTGTATGAAAGCGACACCGTGGCGCGCTTCGGCGGCGACGAATTCGTCGTCATGGTGGAAAACCTCAGCGCCGACGTCGAGCGCGCGGCGGCCCAGACCAAGCTCATCGGCGAGCGCATCCTGCTGGCCCTGAACCAGCCCTTCCTGCTCAAGGGCAGCGAGCACTACAGCACTTGCAGCATCGGCGCCACGCTCTTCGAGCGGCGCGCCGACATCGGCGAATTGCTCAAGCGCGCGGACCTGGCCATGTACCAGGCCAAGGCGGGCGGGCGCAACGCGCTGCTCTTCTTCGACCCGGCCATGCAGACGGCCGTCAACGTCCGCGTGGCGCTGGAGGCCGACCTGCGCCAGGCCCTGCAACTGGGCGAATTCTATCTGCACTACCAGCCGCAACTGACCGACGCCGGCCGCGTCACGGGCGCCGAGGCGCTGGTGCGCTGGCGCCACCCGCAGCGCGGCGTGGTCTCGCCGGCCGATTTCATCCCGCTGGCCGAGGAGAGCGGCCTGATCCTGGCGCTCGGCCAGTGGGTGTTGGAGACGGCGTGCGCGCAACTGGCGCGCTGGGCCGGGCGGCCCGAGACGGCCGCGCTGAGCGTGGCCGTGAACGTCAGCGCGCGCCAGTTGCGCCATCCGGCCTTCGTCGCCGACGTGCTGGCGGCGCTGCGGCGCAGCGGCGCCAATCCGGCCCGCCTGAAGCTCGAGCTAACCGAGAGCCTGCTGGTGGACAACGTCGAAACGGCGATCGCCAAGATGACGGCCCTGAAGGAGCAGGGCATCGGCTTCTCGCTGGACGACTTCGGCACCGGCTATTCCTCGCTCAGCTACCTGAAGCGGCTGCCGCTGGAGCAATTGAAGATCGACCAATCCTTCGTCGCCGACGCGCTCGGCGACGCCAACTCCGCCGCCATCGCGCGCACCATCGTCGCGCTGGGGCAAAGCCTGGGCCTGTCGGTGATGGCCGAGGGCGTCGAAACGGCGGCGCAGCGCGACTTCCTGCTCGGCCTCGGCTGCCACGCCTACCAGGGTTATCTGTTCAGCCGGCCCTTGTCGGCCGAGCATTTCGAGGCCTTCCTGTGCGGCGCCGCGCCGCCCTGAGGCCGGGCGCGGCGGGCTGACGCCTAGGGCAGGGTGATGCTCAGGTTGGCCTGCCGCGGCGCCAGCGTGACGACGTCGTTGTAGGCGGTCAGCGAGCTTTCCGTGTGGCGCACCAGCATGCCGCGCAGGCCGGCGTAGCCGAGCGCGCAGACCAGGGCGAACACCGAGCACAGGACCCACAGCGGCAGGTCGCTGCGCAGGCGGTGGATGATCTGGTCGGGCCGCTCGGCGTGCGGCGCGAAGGCCGCCGTGCGGCCCTTCATGTGGGCGATCTCGTCGCCCAGCCGGGCCGTCATGTAGTTCAGCTTTTCCAATCCCTCGATCAGATAGCGGCCCTGGAAACCCAGCAGCAGGCACATGTGGAACACCTCCAGCGCCTGCAGGTGGGCGGCGCCGCGCGCGCGCAGGTTCTCCAGGCGCAGGAAGAAGTTCTCGCCGGCCAGCTGGTCGCCGAACAGCACCAGTTGCAGCGGCCGGCGCGACCATTCCTCGCGGATGCGGAAGGGCGAGCGCAGGATGATTTCGTCGACGGCGGCGCAGAAGGCGTACTTGGCGGCGTCGATGTCGTCGGCGTGCGCGCCCTGTTTCTTGGCGCCGCGGCTGAAGTCGTCGAGGAATTGCGTCATCTTGCTGATGAAGTCGGCGTTGTCCTGCGGGCCGTTGCCGTTCTTCAGCATGAAGAGGGCGTAGAAGCCGTCGTACATTAAATCCATCAGCGTGTGTTCGGTGCCGGGGCCGGCCGCCAGCGCGGCGGCGCGGGCGCGCGCGTCGGCCGCCTGGCCGCCGGAGATGAGTGAGGGGGGGGCGAGTGTGGTCATGGTCGTTCTCAGGAGGTGACGGCAACAAGTTCAAGTTTCAGGTCGCGCATGCCGGAGGGCACATAGATCGAGATCGATTGCGCCTGCAGCATGCGTTCATACATTTGCCCCTTCGCCTCGATGGCGAAGTAATACGCGTCGGGGCGCACCGGCACGGCCGCCGGCACCTGCGGCGCGTGTTGCAGGCGCACTCCGGGCATGGCGGAGAGGACGAATTTCTCGACGTCGTCGGGCGCGCCGACCTTGAAGCGCAGCGGCACCACGTCGACCAGTTCGAGGCCCGGCAGGTCGGCCGAGACGGCCAGGTAGAAACTGGTCTTGTCGTCGATCTTGCCCGAGTCGAGCAGGCCGTGGTGGTAGGACGGCTTGATCTCGGTGAGGGCGATGGCGAAGTATTTCGACGAGATCACCGTGTCGAGCAGCTCGCGGATGATGCCGTGCACGGCCGCGAAGGCCGGCCCCGGGTCGGCGTGCTGGTAGGGCGGCAGGTCGGCCAGGGTGTGCGTCTTGGAGAAGGTCATCAGCGCGCCGGCCAGTCCCAGCAGTTGTTCGTAGAGGCGCTCCGGGTGCAGCGCCGGGTGGTGGAAATAGTGCGACAGCGAGGCGAAGGCGGAACTGGCCGTGTGCAGCAGCCAGAACGAGGACATGTCGCCGGAGCGGAACTCGATGACGCTCTTGCTCGGTTCGCGGTGGTGGCCGTACAGGGCGTTGACCTTGGCCTGCAGGGCGTCGAGCAGGCGGCGCAGTTGCAGGAACAGCAGCGGCGCGCTGCGGATCGACAGGCTGGGCGGCACGAACGTCGGGTCGCTCTCGAAGCCGCCCGTCGACAGGCGGCGCAGGCGCAGCAGCGGGAAGCTGACGTAGGAGTCGCGCGGCTCGGCCTCGGCCACCAGGCGCAGGGTTTTCTTCAGGTAGGTCAGCTCGGCCGGCGCGGCCTGGGTATACAGGTCGGGCGTGTCCAGGTTCGCCTGGCCGTAGCGGCAGGCGTTGCTGGGCTGGCCGGCCGGAGCGAAATTGCCGCCGAAATGCTTGAACGAGGGCAGGGCGGCGTAGAAGGTCAGCGATTGCTGCGACTGCGGCAGCTTGCCCAGGTCGATCGCCTCGGGCAGCTCGTCGCCGCCGGGCGCTTGGTAGAGCTCGCCGTCGGGGAAGATCAGGGCCAGGCCCAGCAGGCGCAGCGTGTTGTTAGCCAGCGCGTCCTGGTCCAGTTGCAGATGGCTCACGCCCCACACATAGGGGTGCAGCGCGGTCACGCTCTGGTGCAGGCGCTGCTCGTGGTACTGGTCTTGCTGCTGGAAGTGCTGGGGGCGCAGGAACAGACCCTCGCCCCATAAAACCTTGTTCGACATGCTCATGAAATCCCTTTTTTGCTGGCGCCGGCGGCGGCGCGGGCGGGCCGTGTATTTTCGGTGCTCGTTCGCAACTGCCAGAACAATAACATTTTCTTTGAAATAAGGGCGTCCGTCTGGCGTATTGTGCCGGCTCATGCTGAAATTTTCTGTATGGAAACTATTTGCCCGGCGTCATGACGATTTCTATTGTGCGCAGTAAATTATTAAATATATGTTGATCTGCCAAAAAATACGAAATTGGCAACTATACGTCGTATGTAACTTATTAAATTCTTTTGAGGTCAATCATGAACACATCTATCCATTTCCGCCAACTGATGGGCGTGCTCGTCTGCTCGCTGGCCCTGGGCGCCTGCACCACGACGCCGGTCAAGCCGGCGCCGACCCCGATGGGCGAGATGCTGAGCAAGGCCGGCGCCGCCGCCGGCTCCGGTCAAAAAGAAGCGGCCATGACGCTGTGGCGCGAAGCGGCCGCCGCCTATCCGGCCGACAAGGAGCCGTGGTTGCGCATGGCGCAGAGCAAGTACGAGGGCGGCCAGTACGGCGAGGCCATCATCGACGCCCAGGAGGTGCTGGTGCGCGATCCGGCCGACAAGGTCGCCAACAGCATCGTCGCCATCAGCGGCCTGCGCCTGTCGACCCGCGCGCTGGCCGACCTGAGCCGCCAGAACAATCTGTCCGGCCCGCTGCGCGTGGAGTCGCAGGACCTCGCCAAGCTGCTGCGCGAGAGCCTGGGCGAGACGGTGCTGGTGCCGGTCAAGTCGTCCTACGTGGCGCCGGCCAAGGTGGGCCGCGGCAAGAACGCCCGCTCCGGCAACCGTCCCGCCGCCGACAACGGCAGCGCGAATCCCTTCGAGGGCTTGAAGTAAGTGTCACGGTAGAAAACCAAGCGCAGCACCATGGCATCGGGCCGATGCCAGTCGATCATTACAGAATGGGCTAGTCATGTCTAAAAAAGAGAGTGTTCAAAAGCGCCTGCAAAAGGTCCGTCCACCGCGCGTCCAGATGACGTACGACGTCGAGATCGGCGACGCCATCGAGAACAAGGAATTGCCTTTCGTCATGGGTGTCGTGGGCGATTTCGGCGGCGCCTCGGAGGTCGAGCAGAAGCGCCTGAAGGAGCGCAGCTTCATCGGCCTGGACCGGGACAACTTCGACGACGTCATGAAGGGCGTCGAGCCGCGCGCGGCCTTCCGCGTCGCCAACGAGTTGAGCGGCGAGGGCGGCCAGTTCGGCGTCGACCTGAAGTTCAAGGCGATGAGCGATTTCCGTCCCGAGGCGGTGGTGCAGCAGGTCGAGCCGCTGCGCAAGCTGCTCGAGGCGCGCACCAAACTGGCCGACCTGCGCAACAAGCTGGCCGGCAACGACAAACTGGAGGACATCCTCAACGACGTCCTGAACAGCACCGAAAAGCTGGCCGAATTGAGCCAATCCACCGCCAAGAAAGACTGATATGTCCGCCTTATTGACTCCCGCAGCCGGCGCCGCCGCCGCCCCCGCCGAAATGGCCCTGCTCGACCAGATCGTCGAGCAGAGCAAGGTCGCCAAGTCCGGCGTCGAACACGCCCGCGCCAAGGACTTGATCGCCGAACTGGTGCACCAGGTCATGGACGGCACCGTGGTCGTCTCCGACAACCTGGGCGCCACCATCGACGCCCGCGTGGCCGAGCTGGACCGGATGATTTCGGCCCAGCTGAGCGCCATCATGCACGCGCCCGAATTCCAGAAGCTCGAGGGCAGTTGGACCGGCCTGCACTATCTGGTGAAGAACACCGCGACGGGGCAGAACCTGAAGATCAAGATGCTCAACGCCACCAAGAAGGAGCTCATCAAGGACTTCCAGAGCGCCCTCGAGTTCGACCAGTCGACCATGTTCAAGAAGGTCTACGAGGAGGAGTTCGGCACCTTCGGCGGCGCCCCCTTCGGCGCCCTGCTGGGCGACTTCGAGATCACCCGCCAGCCCGAGGACATGTATTTCATCGAGCAGATGTCGCACGTCGCGGCCGCCTCGCACGCGCCCTTCATCTCCTCGGCCTCGCCGGAGCTGTTCGGCCTGGAGACGTATAGCGACCTGGGCAAGCCGCGCGACCTGGCCAAGGTCTTCGACACCGTCGAATACGCGAAATGGAAATCCTTCCGCGAATCCGAGGACGCCCGCTACGTCGGCCTGACCCTGCCGCGCTTCCTGGGACGCCTGCCCTTCAATCCGGCCGACGGCGCCACCACCGAGGGCTTCAATTTCGTCGAAGACGTGGACGGCACCGACCACCACAAATACCTGTGGTGCAACGCCGCCTACGCCTTCGGCACCAAGCTGACCACCGCCTTCGACGACTTCGGCTGGTGCGCCGCCATCCGCGGCGTGGAGGGCGGCGGCCTGGTCGAGGACCTGCCGACCCACACCTTCAAGACCGACGAGGGCGAGGTGGCGCTGAAGTGCCCGACCGAGATCGCCATCACCGACCGGCGCGAGAAGGAATTGAGCGACCTGGGCTTCATCTCCCTGGTGCATTGCAAGAACACCGACTACGCCGCCTTCTTCGGCGCCCAGTCGACCCAGAAGGCGAAAAAATACAACACCGACTCGGCCAACGCGAACGCCGTGCTGTCGGCCCAGCTGCAATACATCTTCGCCGTCTCGCGTATCGCCCACTACATGAAGGCGATGATGCGCGACAAGATCGGCAGCTTCGCCGCCGCCGCCAACGTGGAGGATTTCCTGAACCGCTGGCTGACCCAGTACGTGCTGCTCGACGACAACGCCAGCCAGGAGCAGAAAGCCCAGTTCCCCCTGCGCGAAGCCTCGGTGCAGGTGTCGGAGGTGCCGGGCCGTCCCGGCGTCTACCGCGCCGTGTCCTTCCTGCGCCCCCATTTCCAGCTCGACGAGCTGTCCGTCTCACTCCGTCTGGTCGCGGAGCTGCCGCAATCGACCAAATCGTAATTTTTTTCAACACCACCCAAGGAACTACTATGGCAATTGACGTCTACCTGCAAATCGATGGCATCAAAGGTGAATCCACCGATAGCACCCACAAAGATTGGATCGAATGCAAATCGGTCCAGTGGGAAGTACTGCAACCTAAATCGGCGACGGCTTCGACCGGCGGCGGCCACACGGCCGAGCGCACCGAGCACAAGGACATCGTGATCGCCAAACTGGCCGACCTGGCCACCCCGCTGCTGCTGCAGAATTGCTCGTCGGGCAAGACCCTGCCGAAAGCGAAGATCGAGTTCCTGCGCGCCGATGGCCAGGGCGAGCGCATCAAGTACTTCGAAATCGAACTCGAAAACGTGCTCATCAGCAACGTCTCGCCGTCCGTGAACGTCGGCGACATCCTGAGCGAAAACCTGTCGCTGAAATACTCGAAAGTGAAATGGAAATACACCCAGCAAAAAGTGGGCGGCGGTTCCGGCGGTAACACTTCGGGCGGCTGGGATCTGTCGGCCAACAAGACGATCTAAGCGGGTCCCCGCCACCGCCCCGCGCGGTGGCGCAAGGAGCGGCTTTTTGCAGCACCGTGCTGGCCGCGCGACGCAGTGAAGACCGGCGCCGGGGAAGCGGGCCAGGGCCAGCATGGTCCGGGCCCTTTTTTCCGGCGTCGGTTGACGCATTTTGCGCGCGGTTTTCAGCGCGCACCCCATTTTTTCGGGATATTCATGAACGGTTTCACGCCCGGTTTGTTCGACCGCCTGATGGACGGCCATGGCGGCGCCAGCGGCACGGTGGCGCGCTTGAGCATCGAGGACATGAAGGACACCGTCGCGCGCGACCTGGAGGCGCTGCTGAACACGCGCACCGTGATCCGCGAGGAGCTGCTGCTGAGCTTTCCCGAATGCGCCAAATCCATCATCACCTACGGCCTGAACGACTTCGCCGGCCTGAGCCTGTCGAGCGCGGACGACCGCGCCCACATCTGCCGCTGCCTGGAGACGGCCATCGCGCGCCACGAGCCGCGCCTGCAGGAGGTGCAGGCCTCGCTGGAGGTGCAGCAAGGCTCGATCAACCGCCTCAATTTCGCCATCAAGGCCCTGCTGGTGCTCCATTCGGCGCAGGAACCGGTCAATTTCGACGCCATCCTGCAGCCCTCCAGCCTGCATTACACCATTAGCAAGGCGCGCCGCGTGGCGACGCCGGGAGTCTGACCGTGGAAGAATTACTACCGTATTACGAGCGCGAACTGGGATTTCTGCGGCGCTATTCGCGCGAATTCTCCGAGCGCTACCCGAAGATCGCCGGCAGCCTGCTGATCGGCGGCGAGGTGTGCGAGGACCCGCACATCGAGCGCATGATCCAATCCTTCGCGCTGCTCAATTCGCGCATCTCGAAGCGCCTCGACGACGACTATCCGGAATTCACCGAGGCCCTCTTCGAGGTGCTCTATCCGCACTATCTGCGGCCATTCCCGTCCTGCTCGATCGCCCGCATGGACTACAGCGAGGCGGCGGCGCAACTGACGGCGGCCAGCGAGGTGCCGCGCGGCACCGAGATGAGCACGCGCGCCGTGAAGGGCGTCGCCTGCACCTTCCGCAGCGCCTACGCGGTGACGGTGGCGCCGGTGGCGCTGAGCGCGGCCAGCTTCGCCGCCATCGCCGAGGCGCCCGAGGCGGTGACGCTGCCGCCGGGCGTCACCTCGAGCCTGAGCCTGACGCTGGAGTGCAGCGCCGAGCAGGGCGGCCTGGGCCAACTGGGCCTGGGCAAGCTGCGCGTCTTCATCGACGGCGAAGCCTCCTTCTGCGCGGCGCTGCGCGACGCCCTGTTCATGCGCGTCGTCAAGGCCTACGTCGAGCCGGACCACAACGGCCGCTGGACGGCGCTGGCGCAAGTGCCCCTGAGCGCCGTCGGCTACGCCGAGGAGGAATCGCTGATCCCGTTTTCGGCCCGCTCGCACCCGGCCTACCGCCTGCTCACCGAATACTTCTGCTTCCCGGAGAAATTCAACTTCTTCGACATCGACGTCGCCGCCGCCTGCGCCGCGCTGCCCGGCGGCTGCCGCAGCGTGACCCTGCACCTGGCGCTGAGCGGCATGCGCACCGACTCGAACACGGCGCGCATGCTGGGCACGCTGTCGACCAACAATGTGCTGCTCGGCTGCACGCCGGTGGTGAACCTGTTCCGCCAGCGCGGCGAGCCGATCCGCCTGACCCACACGGCGGCCAGTTACACGGTGCTGGCCGACGCGCGCCGCGCCTACGCCTTCGAGATCCAGTCCATCGATTCGGTGAAACTGGTGAAACAGACGCCGCAGGGCGAGGCGGTGATCGAATTCCGCCCCTTCTATTCGCTGCGCCACGGCGACACGGCGGCCCGCAACGGCAACTACTGGGTGATGCGGCGCGACGAGGTGATGGCGCGCCAGAGCCCCGGCTATGAAACCGAGATCACCATCGTCGACATCGACTTCGACCCGGCCGCCATCGAAACGGACACCCTGAGCCTGGAGCTCAGTTGCACCAACCGCGACCTGCCGGCCTCGCTGACCTACGGCCTGGCCGACGGCGACCTGTTCCTCGAGGGCGGCACCAGCGTCGCCTCGGTCAGCTTCCTGCGCAAGCCGAGCGCCTCGCAGCGCTTCGAGCGCGGCCGCGGCGCCCACTGGCGCCTGATCTCGCACCTGTCGCTGAACCACCTGTCGCTGGCCGCCAGCGGCCTGGAGGCCTTCCAGGAAATGCTCACCCTGTACGACCTGCCGCGCTCGGCCACTTCGCAGCGGCAGATCGGCGGCATCACCGCCATCGCCCACCAGGCGGCCAACGCCTGGCTGCCCGGCAACCCCTTCGCCTGCCTGGTGCGCGGCATCGAGGTGCGCCTGACGATAGACGAGGAAGCCTTCGTCGGCAGCGGCATCCACGCCTTCGCCCACATCATCGAGCGATTCCTCGGCCTGTACGTGCACGCCAACAGCTTCACCCGGCTGCTCATCGTGTCGTCAAGAAGCGGCGAGGAACTGTTGCGATGCACACCACGAAGCGGCGATTTGAACCTAGTGTAATCGAGCGCCTGTTCGACCAGCCCTACCGCTTCCAGTTCTTCCAGGCGGTGCGCATGCTCGAACTCTGGCTCAAGCGCAACGGCATGCCCCACGAGGGCGCGGTGGCCCATTTCCTGCGTTTCCAGAACTCGCTGTCGCTGAATTTTCCCGCCAGCCAGATCGAGGCCCTGCAGCCGGAGCCGCGCGCGCTGGCGCGGGACGCGCGCGCGCTGACCGGGGCGCTGCGCGCCGGCGAGCTGAAGTACATCCGCATCACGCCGGCCTTCATGGGCTTCCTGGGAACGGCCGGCACCTTGCCGGCCCACTACACCGAGCGCATCGCCGGCCACCAGTTGTACGAGAAGGACGAGGGCCCGCGGGCCTTCCTCGACACCTTCTCGAACCGCGCGCTGGCCCTGTTCTATGAAGCGTGGCGCAAGTACCGGCTGGAACTGAAGTACCAGATCGAGGGCAAGGACCGCTTCCTGCCGCTGCTGCTGTCGCTGGCCGGCATCGGCAACGAGTCCCTGCAGCGGCGCCTGGCCGACGGCGGCGTGCTGGACGAATCGATCGGCTATTTCGCCGCCGCCATGCGCCACCGGCCGGCCTCGGCCGCCTCGATCGGCCAGGTGCTCAGCGAATACTTCGCCGCGTCCGTGAAGGTCACTCAATTCGTCGGCTGCTGGTACGACGTGCCGGCCGAGCAGCAAAGCGCGCTGGGCGGCGTGAACGCCACGCTGGGCGCGACGGCCCTGGTCGGCGCCCGCGTCTGGCAGCGCGACCTGCGCATGCGCCTGACCGTCGGGCCGCTGGGACGGGCCCAGTTCGACGCCTTCCTGCCGGGCGGCACGGCGGCGCGCGCGCTGCAACAGATGCTGACCATGTTCACCGGCCTGTGCCTCGAATACGAGGTCCAGTTGGTGCTGCGCGCGGCCGACGTGCGCGGCGTCAGCCTGGACGCCGGCCTGGGCGGCGCGCGCCTGGGCTGGGACAGTTTCCTGATCACCGACGCCGCCGCGCGCGACCGCGCCGAAGTGCGCTACGACATCCACGCCCTGTAAACACTCTCCGAACTCCACTCCTTCCACTCCTACAAGGACGACGTATATGAGCATCAACCTGAAGACGCTGATCAGCAAATTGAACGACACCAGCCGCGTCGCGGCCACCCGCGCGGCCAGCATCTGCGTCGCCCTGGGCCAGTACGAGGTCGACCTGGAACACCTCTTCCTGGCCCTGCTGGAACAGCCCCGCAGCGACTTTGTCGTCATGGCCCGCAACAGCGATATCAGCGTCAGCATGCTGGAGGCCGACCTGCAGGCCGAGGTGGCGCGCCTGCGCAGCGGCAACACGCGCACGCCGGTGTTCTCGGAGCGCCTGCCCAAGTTGTTCGAGCACGCCTGGCTGATCGCCTCGCTCGACATCCAGGCCGGCCGCCAGGCGCAGATCCGCAGCGCCCATCTGCTGCAGGCCCTGCTGACCGACCCCGAGCTGGCACAACTGGCGCACCGCGGCTCGCCGCTGTTCGGCCGCTTCAAGCTCGACGACATCAAGCACAAGCTCGACAAGCTCAGCGCCGGCTCGCAGGAAGCCGAGCAGGCGCGGGAGTCGTCCGGCGCGCTCGCCGAGGGCGGCGACCCGGTCGGTGAACTGACCCAGGCCGGCGCGAAAACCCCGGCGCTGGACCAGTTCACCACCAACCTGACGGCGCGCGCGCGCGACGGCAAGGTCGACCCGGTGATCGGGCGCGACATGGAGATCCGCCAGGCCATCGACATCCTGATGCGGCGGCGCCAGAACAACCCCATCCTGACCGGCGAGGCCGGCGTCGGCAAGACCGCCGTCGTCGAGGGCCTGGCGCTGCGCATCGCGCTGGGCGACGTGCCCGACATCCTGAAGGGCGTGGAAATCCACACCCTCGACATGGGCCTGCTGCAGGCCGGCGCCAGCGTCAAGGGCGAGTTCGAGAACCGCCTGAAGAACGTCATCGACGAGGTCAAGAAAAGCCCGCACGCCATCATCCTCTTCATCGACGAGGCGCACACCATGATCGGGGCGGGCGGCCAGGCGGGCCAGAACGACGCGGCCAACCTGCTGAAACCGGCGCTGGCGCGCGGCGAACTGCGCACCATCGCCGCCACCACCTGGAGCGAATACAAGAAATACTTCGAGAAGGACGCCGCCCTGGCGCGCCGCTTCCAGGTCGTCAAGGTCGAGGAGCCGAGCGAGGAACTGGCCTGCGCGATGTTGCGCGGCATGGCGCCGCTGATGGAGAAGCACTTCAACGTGCGCATCTACGACGAGGCCATCACCGAGGCGGTGCGCCTGTCGCACCGCTACATCATGGGCCGGCAACTGCCGGACAAGGCGATCAGCATCCTCGACACGGCCTGCGCCAAGGTGGCGCTGGGGCAGAACGCCACGCCGGCCCTGCTGGAGGGGCTGGCGCGGCGCCTCGAGCGCGTCGACGCCGAGGCGGCCGCGCTGGAGCGCGAGGAAAGCGCCGGCGCCAGCCACGCGGCGCGCCTGAAGGACTTGCGCGCCGCGCGCGCCGCCCTGAGCGCCGAACACGCGGCGCTGGCGCTGCGCTGGGACGGCGAGCGCGCGCTGGTCGACGAGATCAAGGCGGCCCGCGCGGCGCTGGAGGCGGGCGCGCCGGCCGACGCCAGCGCCGCGCACGACCTGCAGGCGCGCCTCAAGGACGTGCAGGGCGAGCAGCCGATGGTGCCGGTGCAGGTGGACGGCCACGTGGTGGCGGAAATCGTCGCCGGCTGGACCGGCATCCCGCTGGGCAAAATGGTCAAGGACGACATCAAGACCGTGCTCGGCCTGAAGGGCTTGCTGGAACAGCGCGTGCTGGGCCAGTCGCACGCCATCGAGGCGGTGGCGCAGCGCGTGCGCACCTCGCGCGCCAACCTGGACGACCCGAACAAGCCGAAGGGCGTCTTCCTCTTCGTCGGCCCGTCCGGCATCGGCAAGACCGAGACGGCGCTGGCGCTGGCCGATGTGCTGTACGGCGGCGAGCGCAAGCTGATCACCATCAACATGAGCGAATACCAGGAGGCGCACAGCGTCTCCGGCCTGAAGGGCTCGCCGCCCGGCTACGTCGGCTACGGCGAGGGCGGCGTGCTGACCGAGGCCGTGCGCCGCAACCCCTACAGCGTGGTGCTGCTCGACGAGGTCGAAAAAGCCCACCCCGACGTGCTCGAACTGTTCTTCCAGGTCTTCGACAAGGGCGTGCTGGACGACGCCGAAGGGCGCGAGATCGACTTCAAGAACACCATCATCATCCTCACCTCGAACGTCGGCTCGAGCACGATGATGCAGGCCTGCCTGAACGTGGAGGCGAAGGACTTGCCGAGCCCGCTAGAGCTGGAGGAGAAAATCCGTCCGCAACTGGTGAAGGCCTTCAAGCCCGCCTTCCTGGGGCGCCTGAAGGTGATTCCCTACTACCCGATCGGCGACGAGGTGCTGGTGCAGATCATCGCCCTCAAGCTGGGCAAGATCGCCCGCCGCATCGTCCTCAACCACAAGGCCGACTTCGCCTACGACGAGGCGCTGGTGGAGGCGGTGCTGGCGCGCTGCACCGAAGTCGATTCGGGCGCCCGCAACGTCGACAACATCCTCAACGGCACGCTGCTGCCGGAGATCGCCGAATCGGTGCTGACGAAGATGGCCGAAGGCAGCGGCATCAGCAAGATCAAGGTCAGCGCCAACAAGCAGGGGCAGTTCAAGTACACGATCAAGTAGGGCGTTGGCTTGCCGCGCGCCGGCGTGCGCGTGGCGGGCAGGGCGCGATGCTATGATGCGGCGCAAAAATAATAATGTACTAATGATTATATTGGATTAATAGTTGATGGATAAACATAGGGCAGCATCGTGAACATATCGCTGAAGAGCCTGAAAGAACTCATCATGGGGCGGCAGAACAACCGTATTTTGCGGCTCTCGTTCCCGCACGACGACGGCCCGGCCTGCGAATTCGTCGTCAACAAGCTCGAGGCCTTCGAGGGCCTGTCGCGCGACTTCGAATTCACCCTCGAAATCCTGTCCGACAATCCGTCTCTGGCGCTCAAGGACATCCAGGGCAAGCTGCTCAGCGTCGAGTTGGTGTGCGGCGACGGCACGCTGCGCTATTTTTCCGGCTATTGCTTCAGCTTCCGCCTGAAGAAGGCGGAGAACATCGCCTTCTACGAAGCGAAGCTGGCGCCATGGTTCAAGTACTTGAGCCTGCGCAAGGACAACTACCTGTTCCATAACGCGAACCTGGGCGACCAGACGGCCAGCATCTTCGCCGACTACGCAGGCCACGCGAGCTGGGACCTGCGCCTGGCCGGTGAGGACGCGGCGATGACCGACGCCTGCCAGTTCGACGAGAGCGACGGCAACTACCTGCAGCGGCGCTGGGAGGCGGCCGGCTGGCACTATTTCTACGAGCACGGCGCCACCGGCCACAAGCTGGTCCTGTCGGACGACACGACGCGCGCCGCGCCGATCGACGGCGGCGGCGCGATCCGCCTGCACCGCCACGGCGGCGCGCTGGAGGAGGACGGCATCAGCGAATGGTCGCCGGTGCGCCGGATCACGGCCGGCAACGTGGCGCTGGCGGCCTACGATTTCAAGACGGCCGCGCCGCGCGCCAGCGGCATGCCGGGCATGCACCAGTCCGGCAAGGTGCTGGACATCGAATCCTACGAATACACGGGCGCCTACGGCTTCAAGACGCGCGCCGACGGCGAGCGCCTGGCGCGCCTGCGCATGGAGGAGCTGGAGGCGCACGCCAAGCACATCGACGCCAGCGGCAACAACCGCCACGCCATCCCCGGCCGCAGCTTCCGCCTGGTGGAGCGTTTCGGCGCCGGCGGCGAGGCGGGCCGGAACGAGTACCTGATACTGGAAGTCGAGCATCTGGCGACCAACAACTATCTGCAACAGGCCGACGAGGCGCCGCACTACAGCAACCGGCTGCGCTGCAGCCGCAAGGCGGTGCCGTGGCGTCCGGGGCGCGGTTTCAACAGCGTCGACACCAAAATCCTGGCGCCGCAGACGGCCACCGTGGTCGGGCCGCAGGGCCAGGGCAGCATCCACACCGACCAGTTCGGACGGATACGGGTGCAGTTCCACTGGGACCGGGTCGGCGTCAACGACAGCGCCAGCTCGGCCTGGTTGCGCGTGTCGAGCGCCTGGGCCGGCGGCCAGCTGGGCGCGGCGGCCATCCCCCGGGTCGGCGCGGAGGTGATCGTGATGTGGCTGGACGGCTCGCCCGACCGGCCCATCGTCACCGGCGCCGTCCACAACGCGCGCTACATGGCGCCGTGGGCCTTGCCGAGCCAGCAGGCGCTGACGGGCCTGCGCAGCCGCGAGCTGACGCCGTCCGGCGGCAACGCGGCGGTCGGGCGCAGCAATCACCTGATCCTGGACGACACCAACGAGCAGATCCAGGCGCAGTTGAAGAGCGACCACCAGCACAGCCAGCTGTCGCTCGGGCATATCACCCGCGTCGAAAGCAACGCCGGGCGCAGGGATGCGCGGGGCGAGGGTTGGGAACTGGCTTCCGACGCGTGGGGCGTGGCGCGCGCCGGCAAGGGCATGCTGATCACGACCGAGGCGCGACCGCGCGCCGCCTCGCACATCAAGGACATGGGCGAGACGGTCGCGCGCCTGTCTGCCGCGCGCGACTTGCACGAGGTGCAAGCCGACATGGCGCGCCAGCATGGGGCGCAAGAGAAAACGGGGCAGCAAGCGGCCGTGGCCGACGCCATCAAGGCGCAAAACGATGCCATCAAGGGAGCGGGCGGCGGCACCTTTCCCGAACTGAGCGCGCCGCATCTGGTGCTGGCCAGCCCGGCGGGGATTGAAATGACCACGGCGAAGTCGACCCACATCGCCAGCGACCAGCACACCGCCCTCACCACGGGCAAGAGCCTGTCGATTGCCAGCGGCGACAGCCTGTTCGCCAGCATCCGGCAAACCTTACGCTTGTTCGTGCACAAGGCCGGCATGAAAATGATCGCGGCGGCCGGTGATATCGACATGCAGGCGCTGACGGACAGCATCAACATTCTGGCGAAGCTCAACATCACGCAGACGGCCAACCGGATTACGATCACCGCCAAGGAAGAGGTCGTCATTAATGGCGGCGGCAGTTACACCAGGTACAACGCTGGCGGGATTGAGCATGGCACGAATGGAAGCTGGGTGGCGCATGCGGCGAATCATAATATGAGTGGGCCAATGGGTATGCCCATCAGTTCCATTGTTCCTATTAATTTCTCGGCCACTCCCGCAGCATATAGTCAGCAAATAAATGTTAGTAAAATGATACATAATGATCCGGAATTAATCGGAGCACATTATGAGATATGGACCAAGGGCGCGGATGCTAGATTGTTGGCGCAAGGAATTATTGACTCGACTGGTAAGTCGGTACGAATTTTCACAAAATCTGCAGAGGAATTGGAGATTATTGTTGGGGATAATGAATGGCAGTCATATATTCATACGGAAAATAATGAAAAAATTAATCAGGACGACGTTGTTAGTGATGACGTTGATGATGATACTAGTGACGATGAGCAAGGGTAAAGTATGACTAGTTGGAAAGAATTTTTCGATAGTTTCAAAGGGAAAGAAGCTGCTCCATTGCCCGGTGCATTGATGATTAACTTTGTAAATCGATATTTGGATGGGATGGAAGGCGTAAAATATAAAATTGAATTCGAAGGCCAAGAAAAATGTGGTGTAACTACAACAGATAAATATTCCGTTCAGATTGACCCAAAAACAATTTCTCCAATAAAAGTATACGCATGGTCAAGAAGAACTAGAGGTTATAAATTAATCGATACTGTTGTGCCAAAAATTGGGCAGCCGCAGCTCGTGAACGAACGCATGAAAACTTTCAAACACGACAGCCGAACCCACCCACATCCAGAGGGCACTTCAGAGGTTGCGCCGCAAGCCCCAGCGACTGCGCCACAGGCACCGGCTGCTCCACATGCACCTGCGGCACCGCATGTTCCAGCCCCCGGACCTTCACCAACGGAAAATCAGGGTGTTAGGCCGAACCAAAGGACAAATCCCGAAGGTGAGCCAGAGCATCATACTGAACGGCCAGTGCCAGGCGCAATTACAGTCGTTCAGCTAAAGAAAATATTTGCTTCCGCAGGCGATGCGTATTTAAAGCAAGTTGCGGATGAGTTGAATACAGACTTAATTAAATACAAGCTTGATACTATTTTCCGACGAGCTCATTTTTTTGCGCAAGTGCGTCAAGAAGCGGGGCCGGATTTGCATGCAAATGAAGAGAATATGAATTATTTGCCAGGAGTACTTAAACAATATGCATATTATAAGCGGCACCCAGAGGAAAAACTAACTGACGCTCGAATTGAGACCTTCTCTATGGTTGAGAAAACAGTTCATGGAAAAAAGAAGATGGTTAAGGTTAAGACCATTACCCAGCGAGCCAATCAAGAAGTTATTGCAAATAAGGCTTATGAGTTGCGGCTAGGGAATGGCGCCATGAGTACTGGGGATGGATGGAAGTATCGCGGGAGAGGATTTATTCAGCTAACTGGAAAAGGTCAATATGTAGCATTAGTTAAGGAGTATCACAATTATTGGGATGGAGATTGCCCAGATTTTTTATTGCATCCCGAAAAAATGAAGGTGTTTCCAAATACTGTTCGCTCGGCAGTATGGTATTGGTGTCATAATAAATTATATAAATTAGCCGATGTTGGCGCGACTAATGAAGTTGTTGACTCAATAACATCTGTTGTTAATAATAATACGGATACGTATGAAGACAGGCAAGCGAATTTTTCTATAACATATGCTGCTTTTAGATAGGTGATTTTAATGAAGATTTTTCTTTTGTGCGTCGCAATCACATTCAATTATTCTAATGCTATTGCTGATGAGTTAACTCATTGCAATAAAAGTGAAAATATAGTTTTTTCATGTGTTGCAGGTAAGAAAATTATTTCTATATGTGCTAAACCGGTGAGTGGAGCGGAAGAGTTGATTGAGTATCGCTATGGGGGCGAAGGAAAACTAGAAATGACATACGGCGCAGAAAATAAAAATAAAAATAAATTTTACGCAAGTTCTCAGCCAGTTAACCCTAAAGCTCAAGTTAATGAATTGTGGTTTGATAAAGGTGATTTTAGATATCTTACATTTTCTTGCAGGGGAGGTGACTGTAAAGTTGCCGCAGGATTAATTGTTTATAAGAATGATGAGATGATTTCAAAGAAAATTTGTGAATACAACCCATCTGGTCATAATGCCATTAATTTGAAAGGGGTTGATTTTGATGCGTCTGTATCGACAAATCCTTCTGTCGAATTTAAAGAGGAATATCCAGATTTAACCACAGTTTTTCCTGTAAGAGAGGGGAGATATTAAATTATATTCGAAGATTGTTATGGATATACAAAGATGAAAAACTTCAGAAAATCCCTGATTTTCTCATTGGGCAAAGATTGAGATATACAATTTAGAATATTCAAATGGGCGCCAGATTAAGTAAATTATTATTTTTACAATAAAAATATTTCGAAGGCATTCCCGTTGAAATAATTGGTATAAAAAACTAATTTCAATTCATTAATATTTTTATGGGGAATGAACTGAAAAAATCTGCATAAAAAGAATGAGCGCTGAATGTTAGTTTTGACAAGGCGCCTAACCAGGTTAAATTTAATTATTTGGCGACCTGCGGTCTCTTCAGCGGCGTACGCTAATGAGATGAAATTCACATAAATATAGGAGGACAGTTGTTTTTTTGCCCTCCGTTTCTTGAATTGTCGACATGTTTCTTTTTTATATTCATGAGTAGGGGCGGTTTCAAATCCCAAGTGCAACGCTGGGTTAATGAACAGTATTCATTGGATGTTGTAGCAGGGCTATGTGCTGAGTATAAACGACC
>JANXSQ010000163.1 GCA_025356595.1 Janthinobacterium sp.
GAAACGCCAGCCATCGTCCAAAGACACGTCTGAAAACTGCACGGCACCGGACAGAATGATGGACATAATAAAAGGGTTGAGAAAATTTAAGATGCGATGTACTCGAAATTATCTGGCATGCCTGACAGCTACAGCGACCCAACGAAGGCTCGGAGGGAACCAAGCTGACTACAGATACGATTCGGATTCTTTCATCATAGCAATAGACACGGCATGCTCATACTGTATGTCCAACGATCAGAGCCATCTCATTGGGAGGCCAGAGGAGATCAAAGTCAACATAAAAGGAGTCGGAGGCAGTGGCACGGCGACGCTGAGGGGCACAGTGGCATGGAGAATAACTAATGACAAAGGACAAATACAAGAGCTAAGGATCCCAAACACATACTACGATAAAAGGGCGCCTTATTGTCTGTTATCTCCGCAACACATGGCCCAGGAGGCCAGAGCCGAATCAACGAGCAGGGACGGAACATATTGTATCACTCGGAGCGATACGGTCGAACTGCACTGGGCCAGAAACACCCAGAAGAAGACGGTCATGATAGACCGAGCGACCAATATACCGCTGATGAGATCAGCACCAGGATACAAGAGGTTCAATAATTTTTACACGGAGATCGCCTCCGAGGTGACAGACATTACTTCGATGGTGGCCACCGATGCAGCCAGTGGAGATCCGGGCCTTGTGACGGACTACGACTCAGATGCGGATGGCGAAAGCGAAGCGGAAGAAGAAAGCATCGGAGACAGCGGCAAACCATCCTCAGAAAGCGGGGATGCGAACAACCAGGAAGAACAAAGCCCAGGGCGCCGGCATCCAGACCTCCCAGACTCGGTGTTTGTGTCGGCTGAGGCACATCCGGGTACAAGAGAGCAGATACAGAGAGAAGAAGATGAGGATGTGCAAGCCATGACACCACAGGCAGAGATGCTAGCATGGCACTACAGACTAGGACACTTACCGTTCGAGAGAATTAAGAGGCTGGCCGAGAGAGGCGACCTTCCAACCAAACTCGCGACGTGCAAGGTACCCAAGTGTGCATCGTGCCTGTACGGAAAACCGACAAGGCGAGCATGGAGGAGCAAGCTGCCGAAGAATAAGGTCAGCAGGCTCCCAGCAGTAACATCGCCTGGGGCAGTCGTCTCCATCGACCAAATGATTTCGCTGACACCTGGACTCATCGCCCAGATGCGTGGGTTCGTCACGCGCAAGAGATACACCACGGTCACCGTTTTCGTCGATCACTTCAGCGGGTTGTCATTCGTTCACTTGCAGCAGTCAACCACTGCGTTCGAGACAGTGATTGCAAAGAGGACCTTTGAACGGTATGCCGCGAAGTTCAATGTGAAGGTGAGGCATTATCACGCGGATAATGGAATCTTCGCTGAGGCAGAGTTTGCGAAAGCGGTCAAGGAAGACGGACAGACGATCAGCTATTGCGGGGTAAATGCGCATCATCAGAACGGCAGGGCCGAGAAGAAGATCCGAGACCTGCAGGACCTGGCAAGGACCATGATTCTTCACGCACAACAGAGATGGCCATCAGCAGTGACGGCGAACTTGTGGCCGTATGCAGTCAGGATGGCAAACGATGTGTCCAACGATACGCCGAGCATCAAAGGAGGGGTGGCGCCAATCGAGCTATTCGCGCAGGTAGCTGTCTCACCGCGAGTGAAACATTCGCACACGTTCGGGTCGCCAGTGTATGTCCTGGACACTGCGCTGCAAACCGCAGGAAAGAGAATCCCAAAATGGGCAAGGAGAGCCAGGGTCGGCTTATACCTTGGAACCTCCCCGCGGCATTCAAGAAAAGTGGCACTAGTGTTGAGTCTTCGAACCGGCCACGTATCGCCACAGTTCCATGTGGTATTCGATGATTTGTTCGAGACATTACGGGCGTCTGCGGGAAACGTGTTACCGGAATCCAACTGGCAAGACGCCACGGGGTTTGCGACAAAAATAACTCACAAGGATACACAAACCAGAACGGTCCAAGAATCAGCTGGAAACATCCCAGACACTGAGATCCCAGAAGTAGAGTGGGCAAATCATGGAACCCAAATGAATATCCAACCGGCAGTGAATGATCCCGCGGAGGACACGGACGGCCAGGCGAACACGGGCGAGCGAAGCCGAGAAGACTCCGGGAATGAGACTATCGCAGAGAGTGTACAGATAATGGAAAACGAACGGCAATTTAACGCTCAGCTTCCAGCAACTAACCCGACCCGCGCCGCACGACCGACAACGAGGACGGAAGACGGCACGGCACGGACATTGGTCACGACGCGATCCGGGCGAGTCTCAAAACCAACCACCAGGTGGGAGGAAAGTCAACAACAACAAAAAGAGAAGCTCGTAGCTTTACATGTATCGTGGGAAGTGTACCATGACGGAGGGTATCAAATCGCCGAAGCAATGGAGGATCCTATCGCGTTCGTTGCATCAGCCAATCCAGACATCATGTACCTTGAACAAGCCATGAAGGAGCCCGACAGCGAACAGTTTGAGAAGGCAATGCTGGACGAAGTCAGGGCGCACACCGACAATAAACACTGGGTCGTGAGGCGACGTGCAGACCTGCCGAAGAGAACAAAGGTACTACCGGCAGTATGGGCTATGAGGCGCAAGCGTCGCATCACGACTGGATTGCCATACAAATGGAAAGCTCGGTTGAACTTGCACGGCGGCAAACAGGAGTACGGAGTCAACTACTGGGAGACCTACGCACCCGTAATAGCATGGACGACGATCAGACTGTTCCTCATCCTAGCGTACATGAATCGGTGGGGGACCAGACAAGTCGACTTCGTACTGGCTTACCCCCAAGCGGACATAGAATGCACGATGTTCATG
>JANXSQ010000179.1 GCA_025356595.1 Janthinobacterium sp.
AGCGCAGGTCGAGGTCGCCCTGCTTGGCGCTGAATTCGCACAGGGCGCGCACGGCCACGCTGTAGCTCACGCGCGCGCCTCGGTCCATTGCAGGTAGCAGACCGACACCGGCATCTGCTGGGCGGCGCAGAAGTCGATCCAGCGCAGCTGGTTGTCTTGCAGGCGGTCGCCGGGTCCCTTCACTTCGATCATGTTGTAGCGGTGCTCGGCCGGCCAGAACTGGATCAGGTCGGGGAAGCCGGTGCGGTTGGCCTTGATGTCGGCCATGATGTGCTCGCACCAGCGCTTGATGTGGGCGGCGGGGATGCAATCGAGCGCCATCGCCAGCAGCGCCGGCGTGAGGAAGTCCCAGTCGAGGAAGGGCGATTGCACGCCCCATTTGGCGGCGGCGTTGGCGCTGATGGTGGCGCGGTAGCGGTCGTCGTCGAGTTCGGCGAGGCAGGCGGCGAAGGCGGCGGCGCGGCGCGGCACGAAGTCGGCGCTGTACAAGTCGGCCGGGCCGCGGTGGAAGGGGTGGAAGAAGGCGCCCGGAATGGCCTTGAAGATGGCGTCCCAGCACAACAGGCCGAAGAGGGAATTGATCAGGGTGTTCTCGACGTAGTAGACGGGCGCCTCGGCGCGCGTCAGGTGGTCGCGCACCAGCCATTCGACGGGGGCCGGCGCGGCGGGCGGCGGCAGGCTCAGGTCGAGGCGGCGCGGCGCCGCTTGCGCCGCAGCGCCCTGCGGCGCGTGGCCCAGCTTGCGGCGCAGGCGCGGCGCGATGCGCAGCAGGTGCTGGCGCTCCGCCTCGCTCTCGGGCGCCAGCGCGGCGCCGGTCAGGGCCTCGAAGGCGCAGGCGTGGCGGCCGTTCTTTTCCAGCACGCGGATGGCGCGGGCGCGCGCGCCGGGATAGGCGCAGCGCGCGTAGACGGCGTGGGCGGCGTCCCAGTCGGCGTCTTTCTCCAGCTGCTGGCCGATCTGGAACAGCAGGCGGGCGCGCCGGCTGGCCAGCCAGTCGTTGTCGGGCGCGCTCTCGGCCAGCTCGCGCAGCACCTCGGCGGCCGGCGCGCCCTCGGCGAAGCGCTCGCGGCAGCGTTGCAGCGCCAGGTAATCGTCGATGTCGCGGCGGTTGCGGAAGCCGCGCGAGGCGGGCGAGAACTCGACCTTTTCGTATTTGTAGACGCCCAGGTCGGAGAGCACGAATTCGCTCCAGTCCTGGCTGAAATTGCCGAAGAAAATCAGGCGCAGGCGCTCGCACAGCGGCTTGGCGAGGATTTCGTAGAGATGGTCGCCGGAATGCTCGTACCAGGCGGAAAAATGGAAGCGGCCGGGAAACAGCGGCAACAGGGCCTCGAGCTGTTGCGCCTTGCGGGCGTTTTTTGCGTGCAGGGAGAGGCGGAAGAGGGCGCCGATTTCGGGCTTTTGCAGCAGCTCGAAGAGTTGTTCCAGGTCGAGCAGCGGATCGGCGCCCAGCCAGCCCAGCGCCAGCAGCGGCAGCGCCGCCGCCCGCGTGTCGCCCACTTCCGGGTAGACCAGCTTGCTGGCGCGGAACAGCTCGCCCTTGCGCATCACCATGCGCACGAACAGTGCCCGCGAGGCCCGCGGCAGCAGCGGGAAGCGGGCGAGGAAGGCGCTTTCCTCGCTGGTGAGCAGATCGTTGTAGCGCTCGCCGATCCACTCCAGCGCGCGGTGGAAGTTGTCCAGGTAGTAAAGCGGATTGTCTAGGACTTTGAGCATGTCGGATGGCGATGGACTGTGTTTATATACAGTCTAAAGCCTTGCGGCGCGCTTGCACAGGGAATTCGCCGCGTGTGCGCGGTCTCGGCGATGGCCGGGTGTCGCGTCGAGGGCGCGGCGGGCCGGTCGCGGGCATGAAAAAGGGCCGCTTGCGCGGCCCGTTCGGTTCAACGATGTAAACCGTTATTTTTTGGCCGGCTTGGCGGCCGGCTTGGCCGGCGTCTGCCCGACCTGCTCGGCGGCCTTGGCGATCTGCTCCTCGACCGCCTGCACCGCCTGCTTGGTGGCCTTGGTCACCTGTTCGTAGCCGAGAAAGGCGTTGTCGATCGCCGCCTTGACGATGGCGACGGCGTTCTCCGAACCGGGACGCACGTTCTTGGTGACGTCGTAAATGAGCGCGCTCAGATTGCTTTTCGCCTCGGCCACGTGGGCTTCGGCGGCGTTGGTGAATTCGTCGTGGATGTCCTTGATGATTTCGCCGAGCTGCTGGTGGTAGGCGGTGACGCCGGCCATGCCCGGCTGCATTTGCGCGCTGGCGGCGGACAGGGCCGCTTTCGGATCCTTGGTCTGGCCGATTTCCTTGCCGGCGGCCAGGCCATCCTCGACCGCCGATTTGGCCGTCGCGACGTTCAGCGCGACCACTTGCTCGACGCCCTGCACCGCTTTGCTGGTGAGGGCGTTGAAGGTCATCAACTGGAATTCGAACAGGGCTTTCGTGGCGGACGCGAATTGCTCGGGATTGGTAAACATGTGGTCTCCTCAGTGTGAACAGATATGGCTGATCTTCTCAACTACTTCGACGTCGATTACTGTTGTCCGGCTGTCCCGTGATCTTATGGAGCCATTATTTAACACGGATCGGTTTTTCGCAATGGCTATCTTTGAACGGCCCCGCCACCCGCATCCAGCCCGTCTCCGGCATCAACTGCCGGCAGGCGTAACTGTTTTCAACCTTGCTGCGCCACAGATACCACGGCGCCGGTTCGGCCAGTGCCGCGCCGCAGATGACGCCCAGTACGATGCAGGCGCCGGCGGCGCGCGCTTGAATGCGCATAATGACTCCCGGTGAGGGCGGCGGAGGCCGCCCTGCGCCACCAGAGTACAACAAATCGGCCGCCTTGGCCAACGGCCCCGCGAGATCCCCGTCGCGGCGCGCCGCCCGGCGCCGCCTCAGGCCGGCGCCGGCGGCGCCACCACGGGCAGATGCAGGGTGATGGCGGTGCCGGCGGCGCCGTCGCTGGCCGCCCCGATGCGTCCGCCCAGCACGCCGGTGACGAGGTTGTGGACGATGTGCAGGCCCAGGCCCGAGCCGCCCGAGCCGAGCTTGGTGGTGAAGAAGGGGTCGAAGATGCGCCCCAGGTTGGCGGCGGCGATGCCGACGCCGTCGTCGCTGACCGTCAGCGTGATCCAGCCGGCCTCGCCGGGGCCGGCGGCGACCACGATGCGGCCCTCGATGCGGTCCTCGAAGCCGTGCCGCAGGCAGTTCTCGAACAGCGCGCCGAGCACCTGGCCGAGCGCGCCCGGGTAGCTGTCGAGGCGCAGTTGCGGCGCGATCCGCTGCTGCAGCGTGAAGCCGCTGTCCTTCAGCGGCGCGCACAGCGGCAGCATCAGGTCGGCGACGAACTGGCGCAGCGCGAAGGCGCGCCGCTGCGCGCCGGCGCCGTCGACGGCGATCTGCTTGAAGCTCGACACCAGGCCGGCGGCGCGCTGCAGGTTGCGCAGCACGATGGCGTCGGCCTCGCCGGCCTGCTCCAGATAGCCTTCCAGGGCGGAGCGGCGCAGGCCGCCGGCCAGGTCGGCGCGCAACTGGCGGGTGCGTTCGGCCATGCTGCCGGCCACCACCAGGCTGTTGCCGATCGGCGTGTTCAGCTCGTGGGCGATGCCGGCCACCAGCGCGCCCAGCGCCGCCAGCTTGTCGCGCCGCAGCAGTTCCTCCTGGGTGCGCGAGAGGTTCTGCAGCGCCCCGGCCAGCTCGGCGTTGAGCAGTTCGGCCTGCTCCTTGGCCCGCGTCAGCGCGCCGGTGCGCTCGGCCACCAGTTCCTCGAGCCGGCTGCGGTGGCGCAGCAACTCCCGTTCGTGGCGGTCGCGCCCGATGGCGATGCCGGCGATGTGCACGGCGACGTCGATCAGGCGCAGTTCGTCCGGCGCCGGCAGGCGCGCCTCGCGGTAATACATGGCGAAGGCGCCGAGCAGCGCGTCCGGGCCGACGATGGGCATCGACCAGCAGGCGCGCAGGCCGTGGGCGGCGGCCAGCGCGCGGTAGGGCGTCCACAGCGGGTCTTGCTCGATGTCGCCGACCATCACCGCGCGGCGCTCGAACATGGCGGTGCCGCAGGAGCCGACGCCGGGACCGATGGCGACGCCCTCGAGCGCGCGCACATACTCGGCCGGCAGGCTGGGGCCGGCGCCGCAGCGCATGCGCAGGCCGGCCTCGTCGAGCAGCATCACGGAGCACAGCACGCCGTGCGCCTGCGCCTCGATGAGCAGCATCAGGCGCGTCAGCGTCTGCTCCAGCGCGGCGCCCTTGGCGATCATCTCCAGCAGCGCGCTCTGGCCGGCGCGCAGCGCCTCGGCCAGCTTGCGCGCGCTCAGGTCGATGACGCGCAGGTGCATCAGGCGCCGTCCCGGCACCACCAGGCGCACCAGGCGCCACTCGCAGGCGATGGCGTGGCCGTCTTGGTGCCGGCAGGCGGCCTCGAAGATCACCACGTCGCCGGCCAGCACCGCCGCCACGCGCGCGCGCAGCAGCGGCGGGCTGCCCCCTTCCGTTCCGGCGGCGGGCGGGCACAGCGAGGCCAGGCTGGCCTGCAGGAGGGCGGCCACGTCGAGGCCGAACAAATGCTCGGCCCGGTGGTTGGCGTCGATCAGGCGCGCGTTGTCGACGTCGTAGAGCAGCATCGCGTCGGCCGAACCGGCCAGCACGGTGTGGTAGTTGACCTCCAGGGTTTGCGGATGCAGCGTGGCGTCGGGCGGCGCGCCGCCGGCCGCGCCGGCCGCGCGCAGGGCCAGTTCGACGAGGATTTTCTCGGTCAGCTCGAGCGCCGCGCAGGGCAGCTTGATGTAGTCGGCGGCGCCGGCGGCGACGCTGCGGCTTTGCTCGGCGGGACTGGGGTGGGCCGAGAGCAGGAACAAGGGCGCGGCGCCGGCGTGGATCAGGCGCTGGCAGGCGCCGGCCAGATTGGCGCCGGCCAGCGCGGCGTCGAGCAGGATCAGGGCGACGCCGTCGCAGGCCTGCGCCGCCGCGCCGTCGAGGTCGCGCGCGGCCAGCGCGCGCAGGCCGTGGCGGTCCAGTTCGCGCTGCAGCTCGTACATGGCCTCCGGCGCCGGCGTGACGAGCAAGATGCCCGAACGCGCGGCTGGAGAGGGGAAGGGCTGGGTCATCGCGGCGCCTCGTTTGCCTGGATACCCTAGTGTGACAGCAACATGCGCGCGAGTCTACCGGCTATGGCTATGGCGAGGGCTGCGCCGCGCGCCCGGCGGCGATGCGCGGATAATTGTCCTCGATCCAGTCGACCAGCACGGCCAGGCGCTCGGCCGCCTCGCGCCCCAGCGGGGTCAGGCTGTACTCGACCTTGGGCGGTATCACCGGATACGCCAGGCGCAGCACGAAGCCGTCGCCGGCCAGGGCCTCGAGGGTCTGCGCCAGCATCTTTTCGCTGACGCCGCCGACCTCGCGGCGCAGGGCGCTGAAGCGCTGCGTGCCGCCCAGCAGCACCACCAGCACCAGCACGCCCCAGCGGCTGGTGAGGTGGCTGAGCACGGCCCGCGAGGGGCAGGCCTGGTCGAGCACCTGGCCGCGCTGGGCGCGCTCGGCCAGCGCGGCGCGCAGGGACTTGGCGGGGGAGGGGGAAGGCATGCTGCGGCTCCTGTGCGATGGGTACTTACCAAAAGGTGCGTACTTACAATTCGTTAGTATCGGACTTATTATACGGTTTCCTCCACCCCGAACAGAAGGAAACACCATGATTGTGATCACAGGCGCAACAGGCCAACTGGGCCGACTCGTCATCTCCAGCCTGCTGGCCAGGACGGCCGCCGCGAACATCGCCGTCGCCGTGCGCAGCGTCGACAAGGCCGCCGACCTGGCCGCGCTGGGCGTGCAGGTGCGCCAGGCCGACTACGATGACGCCGCCTCGCTGGACGCGGCCTTCCGGGGCGCCAGCAAGATCCTGCTGATTTCGTCGAACGACATCGGCCGGCGCGCGCAACAGCACCAGAACGTCATCGACGCCGCCAGGCGCACCGGCGTGGCGCTGCTGGCCTACACCAGCGTGCTGCGCGCCGACACCTCGGTGCTCGGCCTGGCCGGCGAGCACCGCGCCACGGAGGCGGCGATCCGCGCCTCGGGCCTGCCGTTCACACTGCTGCGCAACGGCTGGTACCTGGAGAATTACAGCGAGCATCTGCAAGCGGTGCTGGCGCACGGCGTGGTGATGGGTTGCGCCAAGGATGGCCGCGTGGCCGCCGCCGCGCGGGCCGACTACGCGGCGGCGGCCGCCGCCGTGCTGCTGAGCGCCGAGGCGCCGGCGCAAGTCTACGAACTGGCCGGCGAGCAGGCGTTCACGATGACGGAACTGGCGGCCGAAGTGGCGCGCCAGTCCGGCCGGGCGGTGAGCTACCAGGACATGGCGCAGCAGGAATACAAGGCGGCGCTGATCGGAGTGGGCGTGCCGGAGGGATTCGCCGACCTGCTGGCCGACTCCGACGCCGGCCTGGCGCAGGGCGCGCTGGATGGCAGCGGCGCCGTCCTGCGCGCCCTGATCGGCCGTCCGACGACGACGCTGGCGCAGGCGGTGCAGGTGGCGCTGGGAAAATAAGCGGCGCCGAGATGGAGAAATGAAAAAAGCCGCAAACTCCTGAGAGTTTGCGGCTTTTCTGTATTGCTTATCCGGTAGATGGTGCCCACGGAGGGACTCGAACCCCCACACCTTACGGCACATGGACCTGAACCATGCGCGTCTACCAATTCCGCCACGTGGGCACTGAACTGCTTGCTGCTTCTTGCTACGCTGCAAGTTCTGCAGCGACGGACAGCATCATAAGGGCTGCTGGCCGATCGGTCAATGGCAATTTGCAAAACCGGGCAAAACCGGGGACAGACCACGATTTCCAAGTAATTGTTTCTTCGAAATCGTGGACTCGGCGTCCCCGTCTGTCCCCGGTTTTGCGCGGCAACGGAAAAAGCCGCAGACTTGTGAAAGTCTGCGGCTTTTCTGTGCTGCTTATCCGGTAGATGGTGCCCACGGAGGGACTCGAACCCCCACACCTTACGGCACATGGACCTGAACCATGCGCGTCTACCAATTCCGCCACGTGGGCACTGAACTGCTTGCTGCTACGCTGCGTGTTCTGCAACGACGGACGGAATCATAAGGGCTGGCGACCAATCGGTCAATGGCATTTTGCGTCTTTCTCGGCGCGCCTACTTGCAGCGCGAGGCGAGCGCGGCTTCGACGTCGCGCAGCACGATCTCCTTGTCGTTCTCCTGCACTTCATTGATGACCAGTTCGCATTGATCGCTGCGGATATCGAACGCCGCTTCGTAGTCCTTGCCGGCCTGGGGCGTGAATGTGGCGGAGACGACGTCGCAGGCGAGGTATTTGCGGCTCGGACTGCTGCGGAATGAGGCCGCGATGGTCAGCGCTTGATCGGACGCGACCTCGTATTCACGGAAGTAGGCGGTCGACAGGATGCCGTTGCGTTTCGATGAGTTCAGCGTGTTGGGCGTGTCCTTGATGCCGAGGCGGACATTCGACGGGCTGCCGAGAAAGGACGAGAAGGCGTCGCCCAGGCCGCCCGAGACGGAGATGCTGGTGGCGCCGCCGCCGACGCAACTGCTGTTTTTGTAAACATCGACTTTGACGCCGTTTTGTCCGAACAGGCGAATCCGACTGGTGCCGGCCTGATCCGCGACCGCCTGCTGCGAGGCGGCGGCGAGCGAGAGCGCAAGCAAGGCGGGGAAAATGGCGGATGAACGTTTCTTGCAGTATTGATTCATGGTTGCGCTTATGGGCTTGTTAATTGGGCAAAAGGCCAATCGGGAGCATAAGGCTAGTCGATGCAATTTCCGGAGTCAAATATATAATTCATTTGCGCAACATTTTCTTGTGTGTGAGGCGCAAAGCCGAGGGCGTGCGGGCGGGACGTCGAGTCGCTGGTTTTGAGGGGGGGGCGGAAACGGAAAAAGCCGCAGACTCGTGAAAGTCTGCGGCTTTTCTGTGCTGCTTATCCGGTAGATGGTGCCCACGGAGGGACTCGAACCCCCACACCTTACGGCACATGGACCTGAACCATGCGCGTCTACCAATTCCGCCACGTGGGCACTGTATTGCTTGCTGCTACGCTGCGTGTTCTGCTGCGACGGACGGAATCATAAGGGCTGGCGGCCGATTCCGCAATGGCATTTTTGAGTTTTTACGCAAGAAGGCCATTTTTGCCAATTCGCGTCCCCGGATCTGCGGGGCGGGGGAGGCGGAAATGGAAAAAGCCGCAAACTCGTGAAAGTCTGCGGCTTTTCTTTACTGCGTATCCGGTAGATGGTGCCCACGGAGGGACTCGAACCCCCACACCTTACGGCACATGGACCTGAACCATGCGCGTCTACCAATTCCGCCACGTGGGCACTGTTGCTGCAAGTTCTGCTATTATACGGTCCTGGAGAGTTTTGCGCCAGATGAACTTTCGTTCCATGCTGCACATCCACTCAGGTGCCGCTTTCCCGCATCCACATTCTTTTGCAAGTTTGTCGCTGCGAGAGACCAAGATTATAGATGAATTCCCGCAGATGTCAAATGCCTGCCCGATCTTTTTTAAAACATCGCTTGCGTTAGGTAAACAGTGCCGACCTCCGGTACACTAACGCCTATCACCGTGTCAATATTGACGGTGAGCTCTTCGGTCCTTATCCCGTTTGATCACTGTCAATAACAACTATAGAAATACTTTTGAGCCAACATACCCACACCATCCCCAGCCGGGAGGAAATTCTCGGCATATTCCGCAGTGTCAACGCGCCGCTCGATCCGCATTCACTGGGCCAGTCGCTGGAAGTTCATGCCGACTCGATGGAAGTCCTGGTCCGCCGCCTGAAGGCGATGGAGCGCGACGGCCAGTTGAAGTCTGACGGCACAGGCGCCTTCGCGCTGGCCGATCAGAGCGCCTTCATCTCCGGTCGCGTCAGCGCGCACCGCGACGGTTTCGGCTTCGTCATCCCCGACGACGCCAGCGCCGACCTGTTCCTGTCCGAAAAAGAGATGCAGAAAGTGCTGCACGGCGACAAGGTCATGGCCCGCGTCACCGGCACCGACCGCCGCGGCCGTCCCGAAGGCACGATCGTCGAAGTCGTCACGCGCGCCAACACCCACGTCATCGGCCGCCTGCTCAACGAAAACGGCGTCTGGGTCGTGGCGCCGGAAGACCAGCGCATCGGCCAGGACATCCGCGTCGAAGGTTCGCCCGGCAAGGCCAAGGCCGGCCAGATCGTCAGCGTTGAATTGACGGAGCAACCGTCGCGCTTCAAGCAGCCGGTCGGCCGCATCGTCGAAGTGCTGGGCGCGCTCGACGATCCCGGCATGGAGATCGAGATCGCCGTGCGCAAGTTCAACGTGCCGCACATCTTCTCGGCCGCCGCGCTCAAGCAGGCCGCCAAGCTGCCGAGCGTGGTGAGCCAGGCCGATATCGAGCAGACCCCGCGGGTCGACCTGCGCGACGTGCCGATGGTCACCATCGACGGCGAGGACGCGCGCGACTTCGATGACGCCGTGTACTGCGAGCCGGTGAAGGTCGGGCGCACCAATTGCTTCCGCCTGATCGTCGCCATCGCCGACGTCAGCCACTACGTCAAGCCGAACGACGCGCTCGACGTCGACGCGCTGGAGCGCAGCACCTCGGTCTACTTCCCGCGCCGCGTCATTCCCATGCTGCCGGAAAAACTGTCGAACGGCCTGTGCTCGCTGAACCCGGCCGTCGACCGCATGACCCTGGTGTGCGACGCCGTCGTCACCGACAAGGGCGACATCAAGGCCTACCAGTTCTACCCGGCCGTGATCCATTCGGCCGCGCGCCTGACCTACACGGAAGTGGCCGAGATCCTCGGCAACACCAAGGGTCCGGAAGCGGCCAAGCGGGCCGACATCCTGCCGCACCTGGAAAACCTGAACGACGTCTACCGCGCGCTGCTGAAGGCGCGCAGCGAACGGGGCGCGATCGATTTCGAGACCACGGAGACGTATATCGTCTGCAATCCGGCCGGCAAGATCGAAAAGATCATCCCGCGCACCCGCAACGAGGCGCACAAGATCATCGAAGAGTGCATGCTGGCGGCCAACGTCTGCGCCGCCGATCTGCTGCTGCGCCACAAGCATCCGGGCACCTACCGCATCCACGCCAGCCCGACCAAGGAAAAGCTCACGCAGGTGCGCACCTTCCTGAAACAGGTCGGCCTGGGCCTGAACGGCGGCGACAAGCCGACCGCCGGCGATTACGCCGAGCTGATGAAGAAGGTCAAGGAGCGTCCCGACGCGTCGCTGCTGCAAACGATGTTGCTGCGCTCGATGCAGCAAGCCGTCTACAGCCCGGACAACATCGGCCACTTCGGCCTGGCGTACGAGGCCTATGCCCACTTCACCAGCCCGATCCGCCGCTATCCCGACCTGCTGACGCACCGCGCCATCAAGGCTATTTTGCTGGGCAAGAAATACGAGCCCAAGCTGTCGCCGGCCAGCGTGTTGAACACCAACGTGTCGAACGCCACGCGCAAGCAGCAGGCCAAGGACAAGGCCGAGGGCAAAGAGAAAAAATCGGCCGCCGACCTGACCATCTGGGACGCGCTGGGCGTGCACTGCTCGGCCAACGAGCGCCGCGCCGACGAAGCGTCGCGCGACGTCGAAGCGTGGCTCAAGTGCTACTTCATGCAGGACAAGCTGGGCGAGGAATTCACCGGCATCATCACCGGCGTGACCACCTTCGGCGTGTTCGTTCAACTCGACACCTTGTTCGTCGAAGGCCTCGTCCACATCACCGACCTGGGCGCCGATTACTTCCAGTACGACGATGCGCGTCACGAATTGCGCGGCGACCGTACCGGCAAGCGTTATCAGCTGACCGACCGTTTGACGGTGCAGGTGGTGCGCGTGGACCTCGAATCGCGCAAGATCGACCTGCGTCTGGCCGGCGAACCGGCCGTGGCGCCGAAGGGACCGCGCGGCAAGAACGGCGCCGCTCCCGTCGAGGAAGCGACCGACAGCAACAAGGGCCGCAACGCGCCGGGCAAGACCAATATCAAGCCCGGTCCGAAAGCATCGCAGCCGCGTCACGAGACCGCCGCCCCCAAGGCGAGCGCCAAGCCGAAACGCTCCAAATCAAATGCCGTGGCGAGTGCCGCGGTAGCACCCCGAGCGGCCAAGCCCGTCTCAAAAAGTAAGAAGAAGCGATAAATGAAGAATAAAATGATTTTTGGTTTCCATGCGGTGACCTCGCGTTTGCGTCATGAGGCTTCGTCGGTGGAAGAGATTTTCATCGATGCCAGCCGGGTTGACCGCCGCATGCAGGATCTGGTGGCCAACGCCAAGGCGGCCGGCGTGCGCGTGATGCCGGTCGAGTCCTCGCGGCTCGACAAGATCGTCGGCACCCGCCGCCACCAGGGCGTGATCGCGTTCGCGGCCGAACTGGCGCTGGCGCGCAACCTCGATGAATTGCTCGATGCGATCGATGGCCCGCCGCTGCTGCTGGTCCTCGACGGCATCACCGATCCGCACAATCTGGGCGCCTGCCTGCGCGTGGCCGACGGTGTCGGCGCGCACGCGGTGATCGTGCCGAAGGACCGCGCCGTCGGTTTGAACGCGACGGCGGCCAAGGTCGCCAGCGGCGCGGCCGAGACCGTGCCGTATATCACCGTGACCAATCTGGCGCGCACCTTGCGGGATTTGAAGGATCGCGACATCTGGTTGATCGGCACCTCGGACGATGGTGAAAAAGGCTTGTATGAAGCCGACTTCAGCGGCCCGACCGCGCTCGTGATGGGCTCGGAAGGCGAGGGCATGCGCCGCTTGACGCGCGAAACCTGCGACATGCTGGTCAGCATTCCGATGTTCGGTTCGGTGGAAAGCTTGAACGTGTCGGTGGCGTCGGGCGTGTGCCTGTACGAAGCGCGCCGCCAGCGCATGGTCAAAGAAGGATAAGGTCGCGTCGCGGCGCGTGCGTGCCGCTGTCGTGACGTCGGGGTCAGACCACAGTTTCG
>JANXSQ010000241.1 GCA_025356595.1 Janthinobacterium sp.
CGCGCCGCCCGCACGGCGGCGCGCGCGCCCGACAGGCGCAGCGTCAGCGCGCCGTCGTGCCAGGCGCTGGCCGAGATCGGCAGCGGCTGGCCGGCCCAGTCGTTGACGCTGCGCAGCGCCGTGGCCTGGTCCATGGCCAGGCGCACGCTCGCCTCGCAGTAGGGCCGCGGCAGCACCTTCAGCGAGGCCTGCAGGATCAGGCCGAGGCCGCCCAGCGAGCCGGCCAGCAGGCGCGCCACGTCGTAGCCGGCGACGTTCTTCATCACCTGGCCGCCGAAGCGCAGCGTCTCGCCGCGCCCATCCATCAGCGCGGCGCCGAGGACGAAGTCGCGCAGCGCGCCGACGGCCTGGCGGCGCGGTCCGGACAGGCCGCAGGCGAGCATGCCGCCGACGGTGGCGGCGGGGCCGAAGTGGGGCGGCTCGAAGGCCAGCATCTGATCGCGTTCGGCCAGGACGGCCTCGATCTCGGCCAGCGGCGTGCCGCAGCGCGCCGTGATCACCAGTTCGCTCGGCTCGTAGGCGAGGATGCCGTGGTAGGCGCCGGTGGCCAGCCGTTCGCCGCGCGGCGCCTGGCCGTACCAGTCCTTGCTGCCGGAGCCGCGCAGTTGCAGCCGCGCGCCGCGCGCGGCGGCCGCGGCGATGCGCTCCCTGAAGTCCTTGAGTGTCTGTTCCATGCGCTTAAAACCTCGGCAAGTTGGCGAAGGGCAGGCGGCCGCCCTGGACGCGCATCTTGCCGAATTCGGCGCAGCGGTTCAGGGTCGGGATGGCCTTGTTCGGGTTGAGCAGGAAGGCGCCGTCGAAGGCGCGCTTGACGCCGATGAAGGCGGCGATTTCGGCCGCCGAGAATTGCGCGCACATCGAATCGATCTTCTCGATGCCCACGCCGTGCTCGCCGGTGATGGTGCCGCCCACCTCGACGCACAGTTCGAGGATCTCGGCGCCGAACAGTTCGGCGCGCAGGAATTCGCCCTCGCGGTTGCCGTCGAAGAGGATCAGCGGGTGCAGATTGCCGTCGCCGGCGTGGAACACGTTGGCGCAGCGCAGGCCGTATTTGCCCTCCATGGCGGCGATGCCGAGCAGGACGCGCGAGAGTTGCTTGCGCGGGATGGTGCCGTCCATGCAGTAGTAGTCGGGCGAGATGCGCCCGGCGGCCGGGAAGGCGTTCTTGCGCCCGGACCAGAAGCGCATGCGCTCGGCCTCGTCGCGCGAGACGGCGATGGCGGTCGCGCCGGAGCGCTGCAGCACCGCCGTCATGCGCGCGATCTCTTCCTCGACCTCTTCGGCGATGCCGTCCGATTCGCACAGCAGGATGGCGGCGGCGTCGGTGTCGTAGCCGGCCTTGACGAAGGGTTCGACCATGCGCGAGCTGGTCCGGTCCATCATCTCCAGGCCGGCCGGGATGATGCCGGCGGCGATCACGCTGGTGACGGCGTCGCCGCCTTTCACGATGTCGTCGAAGGAGGCCATGATGACGCGCGCCAGCGGCGGCTTGGGCACCAGTTTCACGGTCACCTCGGTGACCACGCCGAGCATGCCTTCGGAGCCGATGAAGACGGCCAGAAGGTCGAAGCCGGGCGCGTCCAGCGCGGCGTTGCCCAGCTCGATGATGTCGCCGTCGATGCCGACCATGCGCACGCGCAGCACGTTGTGCACCGTCAGGCCGTATTTCAGGCAATGCACGCCGCCGGCGTTCTCGGCGACGTTGCCGCCGATGGTGCAGGCGATCTGCGAGGACGGGTCGGGCGCGTAGTACAGGCCGTGCGGCGCGGCGGCCTCGGAGATGGCCAGGTTGCGCACGCCCGGCTGCACCACGGCCGTGCGGGCGTGGGCGTCGACGGCGAGGATGCGGTTCAGGCGCGCCGTCGACAGCACCACGCCGTCGGCGATCGGCATGGCGCCGCCGGACAGGCCGGTGCCGGCGCCGCGCGGCACGATCGGCACGCGCAGCTCGCGGCAGGCGACCAGGATGGCGACGACCTGCGCCTCGTCCTCGGGCAGCAGCACCAGCATCGGCAACTGGCGGTAGGCGGCCAGGCCGTCGCATTCGTAGGGGCGGGTGTCCTCCTCGTCGGCGAGGATGCAGCGCGCCGGCAGGAAGGCGCGCAGCGCGGCGAGCACTTCGCGCTGGCGCGCCGCGGTGAAGGGGGGATCGGTGGGCGCGTTCATGGTGGTTTCTCGATGCTTCCGTTAAGGGCAAAACGGCCCGCGGCGGGGCGCGGCGGGATGCAAGGAGTGTAGCGAAAAGGCGCGCCGTTTTCGGGTGAAATGAATTAACGCCAGAGGTGAATATATTTCACGCCGCGGCGCCGCGCGGCGTGCGGGCGGTTCAGGCCAGGGCGCGGAAGGTCTCCAGCAGCCAGTCGATGAACAGCGCCACCTCGGGGCGGGCGCGGGCGTTCTTTTCGTAGACAATGTAGTAGGCGTGCGGCGGCGCGGTGAGGCGGATGTCGAACAACTGCACGACCTCGCCGCTGTCTATCATCTGCCGGGCGAAGTGCTGGCGCGTCAGGCCGACGCCGTGGCCGTGCTTGACGGCTTCCAGCAGCAGGCCCAGGTCGTCGACGCGCAGGGTGTCGTTGGGCTCCGGCCAGTCCAAGCCGGCCGCTTCGAACCAGGGCTGCCAGGCCTCCAGCGCGGAGCGCAGCAGGGTGGCCTTGGCCAGCTCGGCCGGGGTGGCGATGCCGCCGATGCGCTCCAGGTAGGCGGGGCTGGCGACCGGGAAGGCCGGTTCCTCGAGCAGCTTCTCGGTGACGATGTCGGGGTATTTGCCGGCGCCGAAGCGCACCTCGACGTCGCTCTCGGACAGGCTCAGGTCGTACAGCGGCACCGACAGGCAGACTTCGACGACGATGTCCGGGCGGGCCCGCGCGAAGGAGGCCAGGTGCGGCATCAGCAGGTAGCGCGCGAAGGTGGGCGGGACCGTCACCTTGACGCGCGGCTGGGCCGCCTCGTGCTTGTGCGGCAGCGGAAAGTCGGTCAGGGCGCGCAGCGCGAAGCGCACCACGTCGAGGTAGCGGCGGCCGAATTCGGACAGCGTGACGGCGCGGCCGTCGCGGATGAAGAGGCGGTCGCCGACGAATTCCTCGAGCAGGCGGATGCGGTGCGAGAGCGCCGACGGGGTGATGCACAACTCATCGGCGGCGATGGCGAAGGAGCCGAGCCGGGCCGCCGCCTCGAAGGCGGACAGCGCGTGAACGGGAGGGAGACGTGTGGCCATGGCGCTTTACAGGAAGGGTCGATGCGATCGAGCCAGCTTAGCACAGGCCATGGCGCCGGCGCTGCCCTTAATGGGGGATCATGCCGGTCAGTACATACGCCTGCAACATCGTGATGACGCCGATGACCAGGGCGAACAGCAGGCTGTGCTTGAGCGTGAAGCGGAACAGGTCGGACTCCTTGCCGACCAGGCCGGTGGCGGCGCAGGCCACCGCGATCGATTGCGGCGAGATCATCTTGCCGGTCACGCCGCCGGTGGTGTTGGCCGCCACCAGCAGGGTGTCGGAGACGCCGATCTGGTGCGCCGTGGTGCTTTGCAGGGAG
>JANXSQ010000294.1 GCA_025356595.1 Janthinobacterium sp.
GGCGCCGAGCTCTTGGCCTCGGCGGCGGGCGCGGCGGGCGCCGCCGGCGCGGCGGCCGGCGCGTTCTCGGCCGGACCGCTCGGCACCACCGTGCTCGGCGGCGTGCCGCCGCGGAAATCGGTCGCGTACCAGCCCGTGCCCTTGAGCTGGAAGCCGGCGGCGGTCAATTGTTTCTTAAACGTGGGCTTGCCGCAGGACAGGCAAACTGTCAGCACGGGGTCTGACATCTTTTGCAAGACATCCTTGGCGAAACCACACTCGTCACAGCGGTAAGCGTAAATCGGCATCAATTACTCCGCAAAAATCATCAAAAACCCTGAATTATAAAGCTTTTTACAGCGCCCCACGCTTTTCCGCTCTCCCCGCAACGGCCGCGTCGGCGCGTCAACGACGGGCGCCCCGCCCGGCCGCGGGAAAAGCGCCGCGCGGCGCCCGTCCTCACGGCGCGGATGGGCCGGCCTGGGGAGCGCGGCGGCGCCAGATCATCCAGCGCTCCTTGCCCTCGAAGACGGCGATGGAGTCGTCCACCGGCGCATCGGCGATGCAGTCGAAATCGGCCGCCAGCAGCGCCTCGAGTTGCGCGCGGGCGATGCCGAAGGGCGGGCCGCGCAGGGCCTCGTCGAAGAAGAAGTAGCCGGCCAGCAGCGCGCCCGGCTCCAGCAGCGCGGCCCAGCGCGCCGCCACACGCGGCCACATGGCGCGCGGCATGGCGCACAGGAAGGCCCGCTCGTAGATCAGTTGCAGCGGCAGCTCAGGTTCATAGGCGAAGAAGTCGGCCTCGACGACGCGCGCGCTCCAGGCGGCGCCGACGGCGGCGCGGCCGGCCGCCACGGCCGCCGGCGAAAAGTCGATCGCCGTCGCGTCCCAGCCGGCGTCCAGCAGGTGGGCCAGTTCGTAGGCGGCGCCGCAGCCGGGGATCAGGCAGCGCAGGGGCGCTTCGGCCCCGGCCACGAAGCGGCGCAGCGCGTCCGGCGCGCCGCCCCGGTCCCAGGGCGTGAAGCCGCGCTCGAAGCGCTCGTCCCAGAAGGCGGGCGTGAGCGGGTCGCGGGCGTCGAAGCTGGGCGCGCTCATGCTCAGCCCAGGTGCGGCCAGCGCTGCAGCACTTGCAGGCCCAGCGCGCCGACGGCGAAGGCGCCGACGAAGTAGACGATGAAGCTGAGCAGGCGGTTGGTGTGGCGCTGCTCGGCCAGCAGGGTTTTCAGCAGTTGCGCGTCCTGGTTGCGCGGCTCGCCGGCCACCGTCAGGGCGTGGTGCACCAGGCGCGGCAGCGCCGGCAGGATGTGCGCGTAGCGCGGCGCCTCGGCCTTCAGGCGCTCGAACATGCCCTGGATGCCGACCTGGTCGGCCATCCATTTTTCCAGGTAGGGCTTGGCGGTCTTCCACAGGTCGAGGTCGGGGTCGAGCTGGCGCCCCAGGCCTTCGATGTTGAGCAGGGTCTTTTGCAGCAGCACCAGTTGCGGCTGCACTTCGACGTTGAAGCGGCGCGAGGTCTGGAACAGGCGCAGCAGGATCTGGCCGAAGGAGATGTCCTTCAGGGGCCGGTCGAAGATCGGTTCGCAGCAGGCGCGCACGGCCGATTCGAGTTCGTCGACGCGGGTTTCGCGCGGCGCCCAGCCCGATTCGATGTGCGCCTCGGCGACGCGCTTGTAGTCGCGCCGGAAGAAGGCCAGGAAGTTCTGCGACAGGTAGTCCTTGTCGAAGTCGTTCAGGGTGCCGACGATGCCGAAGTCGAGCGCAATGTAGCGGCCGAAGGATTCCGGCGCCACCGAAACGAGGATGTTCCCGGGGTGCATGTCGGCGTGGAAGAAGCCGTCGCGGAACACCTGGGTGAAGAAGATTTCGACGCCGTCGCTGGAGAGTCTCTTCAGGTCGACGCCGGCCGCCGCCAGGCGCTCCAGCTGCGACACGGGAATGCCGTACATGCGCTCCATGACGATCACGCTCGAGGAGCAGAAGTCCCAGTGCATTTCCGGCACCAGCAGCAGCTTCGAGTCGGCGAAGTTGCGCCGCAACTGGCTGGCGTTGGCCGCCTCGCGCATCAGGTCGAGTTCGTCGTGCAGGTATTTATCGAATTCGCCCACCACCTCCTTCGGCTTCAGGCGCTTGCTGTCGGCCCAGATGCGGCCTATCCATTCGGCCGCGATGTGCATCAGCGCGACGTCTTCGTCGATGAGTTTCTTCATGCCCGGACGCAGCACCTTGACGGCCACTTCCTTGCCGTTCTTGAGCGTCGCGAAATGCACCTGGGCGATCGAGGCCGAGGCCACCGGGGTGCGCTCGAAGCTGGCGAACAACTCCTCCGGATGGGCGCCCAGCGACTTGACGATCTGCGCGATGGCCAGGTCCGAGTCGAAGGGCGGCACCTGGTCCTGCAGGCGCGCCAGCTCGTCGGCCAGGTCGGCCGGCATCAGGTCGCGCCGGGTCGAGAGCACCTGGCCGAACTTGACGAAGATCGGCCCCAGCTCCTCGAGGGCCATGCGCATGCGCGCGCCGCGCGGGGCGCTGATGTCGCGCCAGAAAATGACGGTGTCGATCAGCTTGGCGATGCGCGGCACCTTCAGGCCGGAGATGGCGATTTCGTCGAGGCCGTACTTGATGACTACCCGCAGAATTTTGAACAGCCGTAAAAATTTCAATATCATTTCACATCCAGTGGGGCCGGCGCGCGGCGCGCCAGTTTTTGTTCTAGTTTTTCGAGGCGCTTGGCGCTGCGTTCGACGTCGTCGCGCAGGCGCGCGACCTCGCCCGACCATTCCGCCAGCGTGGCCGGACGCACCAGCACGGGCCGTTCGTCGAGCAGGAATTCGGCGATGTTTTCGGCCAGGCGGCGCTGGCCGCCGACGACGGCCGCGACGGCCGCCCTGGCGCCGCCGACCAGGCGGCGGGCGCCGATCTGGCCCAGCCAGGGCTCCAGGTCGTGCTCGGCCTCCCAGCGCAGGCCCTTGCTCAATTGCGAAATCGTGTTCGCGAATTCGGCGTCGCCGTCGATCTTCACGTAGGAAAAGGCCCGTTCGCGGTTCTGCAGGATCAGCGGCAGGTCGGCCAGCTTGACGCGTATCGTCACGGCGGCCGCCTCGTCGGCGGCGGCCTCGAACAGACCGCCGGCCACGCGCAGGCGCAGCGCCAGCGCGCCCGTGTCGATGCAGGCGACTTTGCCGGCGTGCAGGGCCAGTTGCTGTTGGGCCCAGGGTTCCTGCGCCAACAAATGGTTGAGCGTCGCGATTATGGGCGCCGTCAGCGCGGCATTGCTAGGGATAGGTAGGGGCATGCGATCCGTCGATTCAAAAAAAAACCGCCCAGGAAATCGTGGGCGGTTTCGATCTTACCAGCTTGCCGGGGGATATCCCGGCAGCGCCAAGAATTTACTGCCTGTCCGCTCAGGAAAGCTGCTGGATACCGGCCAACAACCAGCCGCCGTCGCCGTGCACGGGCTTGACCAGGTTCCACACTTCGGCGAACGGTTCCGGCGCGGCGTTCGGCGCCGAACGGATCATGCCGGAAAACTTGACGCTGGCCAGATGGTCGACGGCGCTCGTTTCGATGCCCAGCAAGTCGGCGTCTATCGTCACGACGTCGGTGAAATCGGCGACCGCGCCGCGCTCCTGGATCTGCAGCTTCATCTCGGCGTACACTTCCGGCGTGGTGAATTCGCGGATATCGTTGACGTCCGACTTGTCCCAGGCCGCTTGCAGGCGGATGAAATTGCTCTTCGCGTGGCGCAGTAAATTGGCCGTGTCGAAGTCGGCCGGCACGCCCCATGGCGCGGGCGCGGCGGCCGGTTTGTCGAGCATGCCGCCGCCCGTGGCGGGCAAGGCCTCGAAGCTTTGCGGCTGCAGGCGCGAACCGATTTCCGGCGTGTTGCCGGCGCCCTGGGCCAGCGGCGCGTTGCCGCCGAAGCCGCCGCTGAACGGCGCGCCGTTGTTGGCGGCGCTCTTGCCGCGCACCAGGCGATAGATGAGGAAGGCGACGCCGGCCAGCAGGGCCACCATCAGCAACGAGCCGAGCATGCCGCCCAGGGCGCCGCCCAGGCCGAAGTGCGACAGCAGCGCGCCTATGCCCAGGCCGAGCAGGGCGCCGCCGAGGATGCCCTTCCAGCGGCTGGGCGGTTTCGGCGCGATGGCCGGCGCGGCCGCCGGGGCGGG